>JAJYRT010000188.1 GCA_021793945.1 Thermoplasmata archaeon | reverse complement strand
TGGTATTTCGGCTGGACATATTTTTGACAAGAACACGACAGTTCAACGCCTGAACATCAATTTACCAACATGCTTCAAGATCCAATCCACCAGCAGGTTATAAGTCCTGATCCCCTCGTCCATTACCTGAACTGATCCATTTTCCTCTTTGATTAATTTCTTTTTGCACATCCATTCTAAATAGATCAGGAATTTGTCATACGAGAGCTCTGAAGCCCCCGCTAGTCGGGTCTTGTTCATCGGACCCTTCTCCATAAGGTTCTTTATTACTCTTGCGACAACGTAAAGATCAGGCTTAAATTTCTCTGTTTTGGAGTTCGGTATAGAACCACCTCAATTCAGCCACCAGATTGTCCATGTGCCATAGCTCACTATAACTCTTTCTGATCATCTTGTCTCCTACACCAAGCGCCATAAGCACAGATCCAAGAAGTACTAAATATAGATTGGTGGGTATCCCGAAAATTCCTGTGATCAGTATAGCGTAAGCAAAGAACAGGATTATAAAAATAATTCCAAGATTCAACAAGAAGGTCATGGTGCTGAGCACTGTGAAAGCCTGTTTTGCCTTATTGAGGTTAATTAGAATCTTTTCCCAGTCGCTTATTTCTATTATGCGCATTATTCCAATCACTCCCTCCTTCAGATATTCGTCCCAACTATTTTCAGACGGCACTGTAAAAGGCCTGTGGAGTATCCTGTACACAACGAGTGCAAAAATGGCAAACAATAAAAGCACAGGTATGCCGATGCCGAAGTAAGTGTTTCCAACCAATATATTCCCAAGAAAAGGGTTGAGAGTTTCTAGATTATATAGGTTAACAGAGAAAGCAACAAGGTCCGCTGCGAGTATGGCCATCAGTATTATCAAGAAAACCTCTGGTAATTTCTCCCCTGATCTCTCGTACCTTAGGGCGGTATCTATGGATTTTTTCAGTTCCCTCATTTTGTCCATCGCTTCGTTCTCATCCATCAGAGCCCACCTACCACAACAGCTCTTACAAGTGAAAAGTTCTGGACGAATATCCCGTAGCAGTTTATTCCGTTCCCATTGTAAGCGCTTATGGCTGTGTTCAGATATGAACTGGGAACATCGTATATTATTCCAACAGCAATTGGATGCGAGGGCGAAATAGATAAATTGGCCGGTCCACCAGTTTCAGAGGTTTGACTAGGAAACAGCACTTCTGCGAAGTTGAAATTGACATGAAGACTTGAATTTACGGTTGTTGATGTACCGTTTGGAAAAACTACCTGCGAATTACCAGAAGCCGCCCCCTGATAGAAAACTGTCAGTTGTCCATGAACCATCATGCCCCCTTCGATGGCAACAACTATTACAGTGCCGTTTGCTCCGTGACCTGTTGTATAGAAATTATTGTTGTAAGAAACGAAACTCTGGTTGATTCCCATTGTAAGCAGTATCAGAAACGCGAGGAACACTGTTGCAATTTTCCATAACCCTGATTTCATGATAGTTTGCTAAATTTAACAAAGAATTAAGATAGACGCTCTCCGAGAGTATAATCCGGTCGGACAAGACTACATATGGAATTGACCGACAAGAAAGCAGCAGGAACACAGGGAGCACTCACTGCTGATTGAAGGAAAAATGTGCCTTAAGATAAGGATCCACGTCGATCTTGCCGACATGACCCGAATATCCGCAATCGGGAAAATAAGGGTAATTGTTCGGCCTCAGTCCAAACGCTATCTGTTCAGCCTCCTCATTATTACGGCGATTTCAGAGTTGAAGATGGAGATCCACGTCTCCGGACAGCTGGGTCCACTAAGACCTGAACTTTTCAAATATAGCGACAACATCCCTGGAAGCGTTCACTTTTACCAGGGTATAGCAGCCAAGTATGCAACGTGCCTGCATAAACCTCTTATTAAGTCCAAGGAAAATTTCGAGAAAGTGATTTATTGGTATTATTGACCGACCGTTTAAATAGGTTCTTGTTTTATAATTCATATGAATAAAAAGGACAATAAAACCAAAGAAACGAAGCCTGACATTTCTAAAGACTGGCTCTATTTTAACTGTTGTTGTGTTGTTTGGTTCCATGACAGCCGTAATTGGCATTTGGCGTAATAGCAGCGACACATCTTTATCCCATGTCAGCGCACCGGAATACAGTGCTAATGCCATGAGTTACAATATACAGAACTCAAGTAACGTAAACAACAGCACTCTTGTGACTGTATCCATATGCTCAAAATCGCCTAACGTGCGAATACCCTGTCCAGGTTGCAGTGGAGGGGGAGCGCATATATGAGCGGCGAGTTTTCATT
This sequence comes from Thermoplasmata archaeon, assembly GCA_021793945.1. The sequence continues at coordinate 958 of JAJYRT010000188.1, read as the reverse complement.
TAACCAGAAAGACATGCCTGTGCCTGATATCTTGCTCTTCTATGTAGAGGTTTTTTGAATGCGACCTCGTTCACTACGGGATCTGCAGGATATAGTGCTTCGTTGGTAGTTGGCGTTAATACAAATAATCCCTTTTCCAACTGGCAGATGATTAGTTACTCATTTTCTGCCGGCGGATCTTCAACGCAAATAACGGCTTCAAGCAACTCTGAATTCTATGGCGTCTTTCCATTGGGAGCTTACGATTACTGGTGGGCGTATCCGAATGTTGCAATATCGATACATAACGATGGCCAAATAACGGCATACATATTCAATCAGATTGTCGCAAAAACATTTAATGGAGTACCGTACATTTGGTACAACGGAGTCGTATTTAGTGGGACTATAGGTAGTATCACAGCGTACGCGAACGTCATACAGTATATTTCTGGGTGAGGAGGGGGCAATGAAAATGCACAGCTATTCAAGAAAGATATGGTACTATTCAATAATATGTATGGTTCTTTCGGTTCTTTCACTTTCTATATTGCTGTATCGCATTGTCATGGTTGCTGGTGTTGGAATTTCGTCAGTTAGCGTTCAAGAATATTCATACGTCTTGGGTTCGTTTCTGGCAGTATTCATCCCATCTGCCTACCTACCATTTTACAGAGTCCGACGCCCTTTTCTTACAATCGGATATTTTTTCACTCTGGTCATCTGGCTTCTAATTGGCTTCAATGCCGGTTTGTGGGTTTTCCTGCCTCCAGCTATCTCAGCTGTAATTTCATACGGTTCCATCAAACCGAGAAATAGCAACGCCATATAATTCACATCGATTTCATTGGTATGCAGGGGATGGGATTTGAACCCACGTATCCCTACGGAACCAGACCCTCAATCTGGCGCCTTTGACCAATCTCGACAACCCCTGCAGGTCTATGCTGATAACTTTAATTCTTATTTATCTTTCTTT
>JAJYRT010000187.1 GCA_021793945.1 Thermoplasmata archaeon | reverse complement strand
TCCCTGGGGAAGATAGCGGATGGCTATGCAGCATCCTTCAGCGTATGGGACGATGACCCATTCCTGATCTCATCACATCCAAAGATGGTTTTTGCTGAGGGGAGAACGGTGTACGAGGATTGATCTGAAATGACTCCCAAATAATTTTTAATACCATAGACGCAATGGACTTGAATGCTCAGGAAATGCCCAACCTGCGGATCGGAAGTTGATGCAAGTGCATCTGTGTGCCCGGTGTGCGGGCTGGAAATGTCCATGCCCGCGTCCGACAGTCAGATATCGGGAATACTCTTTATCAGAAGATTCGCCATAATCAGCGTAATATCAGGGATCATAGGAATTGCCACAACCGTGTCAGGCTACGGTTTTTCGAGCATAATACCTGTGTCCGGGAGCTCAGTCTCAACCTCCGTCTCCGGCTTCATTAACTCGCCGGAGTTTGCGTATTTCCTGTTGCTGATTGCAGCCATAACGGTTGTTGCAATGATTTCATACTACATGCTCTATCGCGGATTCAGCGTTCTTTCCAAGTCATCCACGAGGTTTGCCTCTCCAAGGACGGGTTCCCTGTTGCTTATGGCGGGATTCGCTTTGGTCATTCTTCCGGCGGTTGCCATTATCCTGATGGTTCCCAATCTCCTGTCCGGAATTTCAGCAAGCTCTATTTCCGGATCACTGCTGACTAAGCTGCTCCTTGCAAGTTCGGTGCTGCTTCTTGGTGTTGTCCTGCTGCTCATAGGGATAATCATGGGAATCATAATGGGCATGCACAGGCTGGCTTCTACTTTCAACACAGGGATGTTCGACGCTGCAATGATACTGTACCTGATATCATTTATTTTTTCACCCATAATACTCATAGCAGCAGTACTTGTTCTGGCAGGGTGCAATGAATCTTTGCGGAAACTAAAAAACGGAAGCTCTCAGCCATCTACACGCTGATGAAGACCCTTCAGGCACCGGGATCAGTCGAGGAAATGCCGATGGCTAGCAATGAAAGAGTAAATCTTCCGGGAGAATTTCATAAATCCGGGAGACATGGATGCATACCCAAAGAACCTGAATGCCCTGAAAGCAGAGAGAACGGCCAATACTGCATCTGCCCCGTGTCTGGTGGCACCTTCCTCCTCCAGCTGGATTTCGTCACGCATAATGTTACGGCCATATTCTGGCGCTACCGGGGAAATCGGAGCTACGGTGAATTCCTCCCCTTTATCTGCTGACTCCAGCAATCTTCCAAAAAACCTGCAAATCCTGCAGTCTGAGTCTATATACACAACTTTTTTTTCAGTGCCCGTTGTACCAGTATTCGCTGATTCGTGCCGGCCCGCTGGAATTCGTCTTCTCTTCCCGCTCATGAAGCCTCTTCACTGGAAGACTGGATTCTTGTCCCTGATGAATGTACCATTCTGCAGGTCCATGATGGCCTGATTTATCTCTTCACGGCTGTTCATGACCATGGGGCCATACCAGTATACCGGTTCCCTGAGGGGTTTGCCAGAGAGAAGAATGAACCTTCCAGCATTTTCCTTTGTGAATACCGATACCGCCTCGCCATCGCTGCTGAATACTGCTGCTGATCCTGGCTGTAACCTGTCCCCCGAAGCATTCAGGATAACTTCCCCGGCAATACTGTAAGCAATTGATGTGTACCCTGCTTTAATGGGAAAGGTAAATTCTGACTCACCCTCCATCCTCACATCAAGGTACGTTGGATCAATCTCCGCCCTTCCCTTCAGTGAACCCTGTGTTCCAAGATATTCTCCGGCAACAATCTTTACCCTGGACCCGTTGCCGTTTTCGACAACCGGTGTTGTCTTTCCCTTGATATCATTGTACATTGGCGTTGACATCTTGGTCCTGGCAGGCATATTTATCCACAGCTGAAACCCAACAGAGCTTGTGGTCATTCCAGTTGCCTGGAGAAGCTCCCTGGGATCCTTGTCGTCGAGCGGCTTCGGCATCTCCTGATGGAAAATACCGCTTGCAGCTGACATCCACTGTATGTCGGATGGAAAGATGGTTCCCCGGTTTCCCTCGCTGTCCTGGTGTTCTACCTTGCCTTCAAGCAGATACGTCACAGTTTCTATTCCACGATGCGGGTGCCATGGGAAGCCAGAAAGATATTCCTCCGGCTTGTCGGATCCAAAGTGGTCAAGCAGGAGGAATGGATCGGTCCTGATCGCCGATTCATGCCCGCCAAATATTCTCTTCAGCTTTACTCCTGCGCCATCTGTTGTGTTTTTGCCAACATAAACATAATCAACTTTTTTCGGTTTGAAGCCATCCATCGTTATCACCGAATGCCATTTTCCACGGATCAATTGAAAGTGTAAATCTCAATCACGTAGTAAGTAGCGAATTCATACTTAGTATGTAATGCCGATTTATATACCTTTTGATACGATTCATGGAACGGGCGTAAAGCTCGCAGTTGTGAGGGAGGCTGACCCAAACTCGGTCTCGTTTGCGAGAATTTCACCCTTGAACCTGTTTCCAACCGCTCCGGACAGTACCCTTAGCGGAAGCTCCCCTCCTTCGGGAGAGGCGGAATCCAGCATCTCTCTCGGAGCCTTCCATATTTCTTCCCAGTTTCCACTCCTGAAAGCATCAAGGCACGTATCAAGGTATTTCAGGGCGTTCTCCGGAACGCTGAGAACTCCCTTTTGCCAGAGGTCGAGCCTGTGAATTATCGATCCGGTGGATATGATGGCTACTTCATGATCCATGGAAAGTCTCCGGATCAGGGTGCCAACCCTCTCGTGATCCTTTGTACCGGTGGAATTTGATATGGATACAGGTATAATGGGCACGTCTGCCATTGGAAATATATGGATAAGCGGTGACCATGCACCGTGATCCAGGCCCCACCCTTCCGCAATACCCAACGGTAAGTTATCTTTCTCTGCCAAATCCAGCAAATCCTCAGCAAGTGCAGGTGATCCTGGCGGGGTGTATCTGACCTCGTAGAATTCCTTTGGAAATCCATAAAAATCATAAAGCTGGTTCAGCTTTGGTTTCGAGACAATTCCGATTCCCCCCTCAGTGACAAAGTGCGGGCTGACTACGAATACCGCCTCTGGTTTTCCAATCATGTCTTCTCCAATTAGTTTCAGGGCTCTTTCCGTATCATCATGTTTAACGCCCAAATCACCAATCAGTGTTGGCGTATTCGGTACGTAAAAAGCTCCAGTAAGGCTCATGAAATCAGTTCCTCTCAAATCTATAAGTATTCTCTGAGGACTAGGGAATTATTCTACTTT
>JAJYRT010000186.1 GCA_021793945.1 Thermoplasmata archaeon | reverse complement strand
CGATATTCCATCTGGCAGCAATACTATCTGCCGATGGAGAAAAGAATCCAACGCTTGCCTTCTCCGTTAACATGCAGGGAACTTTCAACGTTCTTGAGAGTTCAAGGATCAATTCGGTTGAAAGGGTAATGATCCCGAGCACAATCGGAGTATTCGGGCCGGAAACGCCAAAGGAGAATGTTCCTGTTCTCACAATTATAAAACCGAGGACCATGTATGGGATTACAAAATACGGGGCGGAACTACTTGGAAATTATTATTTTGAAAAATATTCCCTTGATGTCAGGGGACTGAGGTACCCGGGACTCATCAGCTATAAGACACCACCTACAGCAGGCACCACGGATTACGCAGTAGATGTCTTTTACCACGCCGTTACAGGAAAGCCTTACACATGTTTCCTGAAAAAGGACACAAGGCTTCCAATGATGTATATGCCGGACGCAATCGGAGCTTTCCTTAAGCTTTCAAGCGCTACGAGATCAACCCTCAGATACTCTATGGATTACAACATTTCGGCATTCACGTTTGATCCGGAGGGATTGTTCGGGGTGATTATGAAGTATATACCAGATCTGGTGGTCAGTTATGAGCCGGATTTCAGGCAGAAAATTGCGGATTCATGGCCTGCAAGCCTCGACAGCACAGATGCCGAGCAGGATTGGGGGTTCAAGCCAGACTACGATCTGGATCACACGGTGAGGGACATGATAAGCCACCTCAGGGAGAGGTTGCAGAAAACAGCACACCTCTGATCTGGCAAATTCTGCTGGTTTGCACCGATTGCTATACCACTATATATAAACGATACATTTATCAAGAATTTACCTTGCAGTTATCAGTAAAACAACACTGTTTTGTTATCCCACTCATTGCTGTTCTTCTCAGGCCAAGCAACAGAACCGGAAGTGCTTATATGACTAAATGGAGATTTCTTCCAGATCCGCTCGGACTGCTTGCACTTGCGGGGGAGATGCTGCGAATTCCAGGATGTTCCGTTGAAATAATGGACATGAGTGGCGAGAGCCTCACGCTTGATCAGGTCATGGATGCGATACTGAGGGAAGGTTTTAACATCTCAGTACTGGGCGAGGGTGTCGAGACCATATGGGATCGGTCTGGCGGTTTACATCAATTCTTGTCTTGATGCCAACTTACGTGAGGGGGTTCTTCATGTTTCCAAAATTTCTGTTAAAGACATACGATATCTATTTGGAAAGCAGCAGAATTCCCATTCTGGAAAATGGAAAAGTCGAAGAGGTTCTTTCATCGTTCAATACTTTGGTCTGCGACCTTGATGAGAACGAGAACCCGTATTCAATGGTAAGGGAATCTCAATGATGATATACTCTCCTTAAATGTCGAATATCTAAAAGCAGCCCTGAATAGGTTCCTCAACGTTCTCACCTTTCCCGGGGGTATCACGATTTGGGATAGGCTACAGAATTATTATATAATGGCATGGATTAAACAATAGTAGTTTTGTATTTTGAGTAACCTCGACTGATTAAGGTCAGGTGTCCATCTATTTAGACCGGAAAAAGCCGGCGGGCATGAAGAAAAGTGGTGTATATATGGAAAGTGAAAGATCACGTGTTGCATTGATGGGACTGACCTTCAGCGAGATATCACAGGTTCTGGCTGCATGGGGAGGCTGGCTCATAGACGGTTATACGTCTATTGCCTACCTTCTGGTTGCGGTGGACATGAGCAAAATATTTTTTCCCGCCAATCTGGGATACCTGGCCCTGATACTTACGCTGCTTCCAGTAACCTTCGGAGCGGTGGCAAGGTCTGTGGGATCGCTTGTGCTGGGCAATTTCCTGGGGGACCGCATAGGCAGGAAGACGCTGTTGACCATATCCATCCTGGGCTTCACCCTGTTCTCAGCCTCAAAGGGACTTATTCCCTCGTACAGTGAGATAGGAATTGTCGCCCCTATTCTTCTTTACGTCATACTATTCATAGAGGGGTTGTTTGCTGGAGCGGAATACGGCGGTGGTGCGGCTCTAGCCATGGAAAGCGTTCCTTCAGAAAAGAGGGAACCCGTGGGGGCCTTCATGCAGAGTGGCTATGGTACGGGTTATTTTCTCATCGTGTTCGTTGACCTGATGCTGACTGGATTATTCGGTGCGACCAATTTTGCGGCCTATGGGTGGAGGTTTCTGTTTTTCACCGCGCTCATACCGGGAGTTCTCACTTTCGTTATCAGGTTCTTCTCCAAGGAAACCAGGGTATTCAGGAAGATGAAGGAAGAGAAAGAGATAGTCAAGTCGCCTGCTGCATCGATGTTCAGGGATTCACATGTAAAGTTGATCTACGGGCTAATGATCACAACCGGTCTCCTTTTCATAAATACGGCAACATTCTCATTTTACCCGATACTTGGAGGCGCAGATTTCCTGAATCTTGGTTCGGGGTTGCTTGACGCGCTACTCCTCATTAACTTTGTTTCGCTGATAGGGGTCTGGTCGGGAGGATACCTCGCCAGGAAGAACCGGAGCAGGAGGCTGCCAATGCTGGTGTTTTCGCTGGTATTCTCCATTCCAACAGCAGCTTTCGTGATATTCGGTTACAGCTCAAACATACTGGTATTCGCACTCGTGTTCTCGGTGCAGGCATTCGTGGAGGCAATGATTTTCTCAGCCCTTCCCGCCTTCCTTGCCGAGACGTTCAGCAAAAAATACCGGTCGACAGCAGTCGGGCTTGTATACAACGGCGGTGCTATTTTTGGGGGAACCGCCATAGTGCTTCTTACGGCACCTGCAAAACTCATAAACCTAAAACTGCTCTGGATCATTGAGCTGTACGCTGCCAGCATTCTCCTGATATCCGGACTGCTGCTGAGCAGAAGCTACGAGAAGCGCCAGGGAGACGTAATCGATCTCTGACGAACCTTTGTTCCGAAAGGAACCCCCACGAATTTATTCGTGGGAGGATGTCAGGTCAAATCTTTCTCATGAGTATCTGCTGAATGGAGTGGTCACGTCCTTTTTCGAGTATAAGGTGTGCCCTCCACTTTGTCTTCTCGATATTTTCCCTGTAGTTCAGCCCATTGATCTCGTCCCAGATCCTCGAGGAGATTTCTATCGCCTCTTCCCGGGAAAGTTCGCTGTATTTCCTGAAGTAAGACCTTGGGTTCACGAAGGCGTTCTCCTTAAGGAGGAGGAAACGCTCGATAAACCATTCCCTTATCCATTCCTCAGGTGCATCCACAAATATTGAGAAGTCCAGGAAATCGGAGACATATACAGGCTTGGGCATGCCGTGGT
>JAJYRT010000185.1 GCA_021793945.1 Thermoplasmata archaeon | reverse complement strand
CCATGAAGTCCTCGTATTTAGTGGCATTGATCAGCCTGGATTCATGCATGAACCTTCCTATGAGAGAACCGTCGATAAGGGCGAAATCAGGTTTTCGCTTTCGGAGTACGTCAATAACTGAAAGATGCTCGTTGTGCTCCATCAGCAGGCTGACAAGGGGACTCAGATCGTCACGTGACACCGACAGAACCTCTGCGAGGAATTTGCTCCATATCTCTTCGCCAAGGCGCGAATATGCCCTGATCAATATCAGCTTTTTCCCGGAATAGAGTTCACGGACGAATTCGGTGCTGTCAGTCGCTGAAACCGTGTAGGTCTTGTCAGCTTTCGGAGAGAAGGGATGGAAGTTCTTCCTGAAAGCTTCCTGGTAATGGAGATACGGTTCGGACCCCTGTTCCATGACCAGCGAATCCCTGATTTCCTCCATGTTATTGGATAAGTATGCTACAAAATCGGAATAGGTGTCATTCATATGGACTTAATGCGATCCTGTGGATAAATACTTAATTACTTATTCCAAAAGGAGTCGGAAATGATGCTGCAATCCTTTCAATAGCTATTTATACAAGATAATGCTGGCATTTGACCAGATGGCAAATATCTTTTATTTCAGCATTGAGCAGGACGATTGCCCACATACATTCATAACGGGCCAGATAGAGGGACTCTCAATATTCATAATCAAATTAGAATCGAACCTTGATAGGATTGAAAGCATGATGCGCTGTCCGCTGAACGGCTGCGGATGGCTAATTAGAATCGAACCTTGATAGGATTGAAAGGCCGTCCATGTGACCAGCAGAGGCGACGCTACGGGATTAGAATCGAACCTTGATAGGATTGAAAGATGGTTGAATTGTGCATGATGACAGGAAGGACGCCATTAGAATCGAACCTTGATAGGATTGAAAGTACCATACCCTGTCAGGCACAGACCTTGCGGCAGTATTAGAATCGAACCTTGATAGGATTGAAAGCATGAATGGAAAACCCGCACATTCTGCCTGATTTTCATTGTGACCCAAGTATCAGGCCATATGCAACATCGTCCTGATCTGTTTTTCCCCTACTGATGAAGAGATGCCTTGTCTGTGTGTACTCCAGTATGCCCTCAGTTCCCAGTTCCCTTCCTACGCCACTGTCTTTGAATCCACCCCTGGGCGCAGCAGCGGAAAGCAGATGGTACTCGTTTATCCATACCGTTCCAGACTCCAGTCTGCTCCCAATATCTCTTGCCCTCTTGATGTTCCTGCTCCATACACCCGCAGCTAGGCCATACCTGGATGAATTTGCGATCTCTACCGCTTCCTCGTCAGTATCGAATTCTGAAACAGATAAAACCGGCCCGAATATCTCCTCCCTTGCAACCTCCGATCCGGGAGGAACATCGGTCAGGATGGTCGGGGGAAAATACAGTCCCATATCGGGTGCTCCCTGCATATTCTTGCTATAATAGACCCTGGCGCCATCCCCTGTGCCCGTCTCCACCAGATCAGAGATCTTCTGTCTCTGCTTTTCCGTGGTTATTGCGCTCACATCCGTTTCCATGTCCATCGGGCTGCCAACCCGCATACCCTCAAGGTATGTCTTCATCCTGGCAAGGAACCTGTCCCTTATCCGTGAACTCACTAGGAGCCTGCTCCCGGATTCGCAAAGCTGTCCCGAATTCAGGTATATGCCGAACATGACCCCCTTCACCGCATGATCTATGTCACAGTCATCGAGAACAATGTTGGGGGATTTTCCTCCCAGCTCAAGGGTTACCTTCTTTATGCTCTCTGAGGAGTCTCGCATTATCTTCTTCCCCGTTGCAGTGGATCCTGTGAAGCTGATCATGCCCACTTTCCTGCTGCCCGTCATTGCTTCTCCCACGGTTGATCCATCGCCAGTAATGACGTTGACGACGCCGTCGGGAAAACCTACCGCCTTCATGTCAGAAGCCATCTCCAGGGCTGTGAGAGGGGTGAAGTGGGACGGCTTGAGAACGACGGTATTTCCTGCGACCAGTGCTGGTGCAAGTTTCCATACAGCCATGAGAAAAGGCACGTTCCATGGGGCTATTGATCCAACAACGCCCATGGGTGCGTACTGTATTTCACCCTCCGTATCGGGATATTCAGGGTGCACTATACTTCTGGATCCCGTGAACTCTCCGTTTGTCGCAAAATACCTTATGTGATCTATGCCAAGCGGTATGTCCATCAGCATGCTCTGCCTTATTGTCTTCCCTGTGTTCAGCGACTCCAGCATGGCATATTCATCCGATCTTTCCATGATGCGATCCGCAAGTTTCGACAGCAGTGCCTTCCTTTCGCTCAGGGATGTCTTCAGCCATTTCCCATGGAATGAGTCGTAGGCCGCATCTATTGCCTCAAGCGTCTTTTCCCTGCTCCCCATGGTTATGCTCGCAACCACAGACCCGTCTGCAGGGCTCTTCAGTTCATGTCTGTTGCCTTCCATGTCGAATTTTCCGTTTATGAAATTTCCATAGCTTCTGGTCATCTAAGCACCTCCGTATGCATCAGTGAACAGTTTCCTGATCTCATCGCTGCCTGCGTCCATGGGATTTGTGGTAACTCCTGTGGATTCGGATGCCATTGAAACAAGGGAATCCAGGGAATTCGTGAATGCCTTTCTCTCTATCCCAGCTTCCCTTATTGTTACCGGCTGGCCTATTGACCTGAAATAGGATCTCAGGCTGTCCTGCAGCCTTTTCCCCCGGATTCTGCTGTCGAAAAGAGAATTAAGTTTCTCGTATTTCTCTTTGCTTGTCTCATAGTTGTATTCAACCACATAAGGCAGGAACAGCCCAACTGTTCTGCCGTGTGCCATCTTGAAATGGGCGCCGAGCGAATGTCCCAGCGCGTGGGCAAGCCCTATCTGGGAATTCGAAAAGGAGAGTCCGGCCATTGAGGCGCCTATATGCACCCTTGACCTGTGTTCCACGTCTCCCGGTTCCGCGAGCACTCTTTCAAGGCTGCCGAGTATGAGGGAAAGCGCCTTTTCCGCCAGTGCATCAGAATACGGGTTGTTCCACTGGCTCACGTATGATTCCACTGCGTGGGTTATGGCGTCAACGGCGGTATTTCTGGTCTGTTCCGCCGGAAGCCTGAGAACCATCTGGGGGTCCAGTATTGCATAATCCGGCAGTATCTCAGGCGATGCAAGTTCATTCTTCCTCCTTTCATTCTTCTCCGAAAGAACGGCTGCCCAGGAACACTCTGATCCTGTACCGCTGGTCGTGGGAATCTCAATTAACCTGCTTTTCTTCCTCAGGTTCAGCGGTACAAGGGGAGTGATGTCGTATACAGAAATGTCTG
>JAJYRT010000025.1:17116-18358 GCA_021793945.1 Thermoplasmata archaeon | reverse complement strand
TCTGATATCTGAAATGATAAATGTTCCACATCTCCAGTCACAAACGGGAAGTATGGAAGCAATCTGTTTTACGCCAGTGGCGTCTTCCCGAAGAATAATATAGTAAAAAACCTTCTTACATTCATTAGATGTGGTTAATGTTTTAGGACAGACCACACTGCTTATGCCTGCAATGGAGGAAGCTATAATCGGATGGAAAGTGAGTTCATATGAATGATTTCTCGTTGCTGGACTTTGAAAAGCTCTGGAAGGGGCGCGAAAAGGTAACCATGGTTGAGAGGGAGGTTATACTGTCTATGATTGATCAGTCCCCCGAGAAGAAAGTCCTGGAAATAGGGGCAGGAAATGGAAGAATTACATGGGCGCTGGCAGGAAAGTTCAGGCGATACTATGCGCTGGATGTCACCCCTTCTTTCCTGGAACAAATCAGTCCTCCTCCGGGAGCAAACAAACTGATCAGGATAGGCGGTGATCTTTACAATATGCCATTCCTGGACGGAAGCCTGGACACAATCGTGATGATCAGGGTCTTCAATTTCCTTCAGAACCCAGAAATGGCGCTTGGGGAGTTTGCACGAGTTCTGAAGCCCGGCGGATCCGCAATAGTTAGCTTCTTCCACACGGGATCAGTTGCAACTATCGTTGACAGAATAAAGTATAAGGGGAAGTCCACTGGACCGAAGTCAAGGCATGCACACAGGGTACTGAACTCGAACTTCGAAGAATCATTTTATTCAGTGTCATATTTCAAAGAAATATCAGCGGCAGCAGGTTTCAGGACTGTATCCGCCAGATCCTGCGGCCTTGAGGATTATAGCTTTTTTGTCTCGCTTCCTGCGAAATTATTCGTGAAACTTTCGGTTCTGCCGGACATTCTGGGCCTGATCCCACACGTCTTCATTTTCATACAGAAAGTTGGAGAACATCCTGATGCAATCAGGAGCGATGAGGAAATTATGGCTTGCCCTGATTGCCATGAACCGGTCCCCGCCGATTTTCTTCATTCTGGTCAGGTAACGAACTGCCACAATTGTGGGCATAATTTCGAAATCAGGAACGGCGTCATATATATGTGACCGGATGACACACGTAAAAAGGCATACACACCTATTTATTCTGAAGCACTGTAAGGAAATGGTCTCCAAGATACTTCAAGGGCCAGATCCCGGAAATTCTCCGGTCGACTGCATCAAGCATTTCAAATCGCCGCTCAAGCAGGCCCAACAGGTGCCTGAAATTCGA
>JAJYRT010000025.1:0-17016 GCA_021793945.1 Thermoplasmata archaeon | reverse complement strand
CCCCCTTGCCGAGAATTTTCTGATCTTGCTAAGGGACCTGTTCCTGAGAAGAACATTTACCCTGTTGCCGAATATGTGCTTGTCATAATCATCAGCGACGCTGTCAAATTCCTCCTCAAGCCACTTGTAATAGTTGCCTCCTCCACTCCCTGGTTCAGTGCCTGCTACTATCTTCAGGAATCTTGCAGGCGAATTGAAGTATTTTGATACATAATCCTTTCCATACTTTGCTATGAACTTTCCGAGAACAATGGATCTGTCCTCACCTGACGTAATCAGTTCAGGAACTCCGGAACGGTGTTCGCTGTTTATGACAAAATCGGCCTTTCTTTCCCTGAGCAGATGAGAAGGCCAGCGTGCGTCGAAATCTGAAGAGATCAGGTATAGCGTGTCTGCCTCGTATACATAGGCAAGCCTTACAGGTCTGTCTCCTGTATTAACTTTGACGTACTGGGAACCTACGTTCAAATCCTCACCGGTTATCCGGTATTTCAAAGATTCTGTCATAATACCTCATGATCTGATCCAGTTTCAGACCACACGTGGTTGTAGATATCCATGATTTCATAATCCAGGTTTTCAACAATCTTGTCTCCGACCGGCCTCTGCCTGAACATCATGCCTGCTCCACATATTATGAACAGGAAGGACCTCTTCTTGGTATCGACACCAAGGCAGATACCCTTGTCTGATATCAGATATTTAATAGGGAACCTCTCGGAATATATCTTCATCCTTACCACATCCTGCAGTGATTTTACGAGTTTCTGGCACAGTCTTTATCCGCATCATTTCCGGCCTGCATTGGCTATTCTCCTCCTGTCAACATCTCCCCACTTTTCCGGGTTCAGGAAGCCGGAAACAATCTTTAAGTAGTATATCGGTGAGTAAAGGAAATTCCTTGCGCTCTTGCTGTTGAGGTGCATCATGTACACCACAAATATTGCTCCCAGTAACTGGCTGAAATGCCTCGAGGGAGTATATCTTATCTGTGCCCCCTGCCATTCAGGCCAATAGCGATATTTTCTGTAGGTTGACCTGTGGACCATCGCGTCCCGGATATATCTAACTTTTAGCGAAGAATTTGCCAGGATTTCCTCAAAATAGAAGGTCTCTCGTCCCTGGATAACGTCGGGCATCTCTATTTTACGAGCTAGATCCAGTGGCAGCATGGTAAGTCCCAGTGGAATGCCATAAAGGAAATCATGGCCTACGGCGCATCCCACCACCGCTCCTGTCCTGGGATCGTTGAACAGCCCGGCCGCCCTTTCAAAGAAGTCGGCACTCGTCACGGTTATATCCCCGTCCACAAATAGGATATATCTGGTATCTGCCTTGGATATCAGCAGTTTTGTTGCAAATCCGAGGCCGGTTTCTTCTGAAAGTACTTCTGCGCCAAATCTACCGGCAACTTCCTGGGTCTCATCCGTACTGTTATGGTCGACAACAATAATCTTCCTGACGGGGATGAATTTAACGACTGATTGGAGACAGTCGGCAATGGTGTCTGCGGAATTGAAGGTTCTGATCAGAACGTCAACGCGATCGACCTCGTTTTGAGACATTATAAATTGATATTATAAACGAGGCATATCAACCTTTTGATTTTTCTTAGCCCGTTGCAGTTACCAACTGTGAACCGTTGTTTCTGTTTGCACAAACAACTGGAATCCAGAAATTTCAATCATCCAATTTGGAATGCTCCTGTCTCAATTTTTATAAGCCCTTTAACAATTCAGATGAACACGGTGTGGTGTTTTGAGTTTTGATGATGCAAATCTTTTTGATCTGATGGATTCCTGCCATTCTCTTGGAGACACAAGGTTCGGTGGTTCGGGATCGAGGGACGAGGACATTCTGGTTGGTTATATTTACGGAGTCCTCTCGGAAAGCTCCTCTACTGAACTCATACATGACACAGAGCTTGCCAAGGTTTACAGGTATGGGGACTACAATTACATGGTATGGATGGGGGAGTTTGAGTCTGAAGAGGGTGGGGAGGGGGATCAGGAAGGGGCTTTAATCCTGCCTGTGGCCGTGGAAGGGCCTTTCAAGGATGATGAAATCAAGGAGATTTTAAGCCGTCTCTGAGATATTTCCCTCTTTAATCCTGATGCAGTAGAATCTCTTCCTGGTGTCATTAAGGCATATCTGGATATCTATCAGCCCCATCTCTCGCAGCCTTTTCACGGCATAGAGAACGCTCCTCTTGGATAGTCCAGATTCCATTTCTATGGTTCTGAAATCAGCAATACGCAGCCGTTTCAGTACCATGAATACAAGCCTGGCCGATGTGGGCATCTCATAATCATTATCCTGTATTTCCAACATGTGGGAAATCATGACATAAAGAAAAACCATTCGTATGTTGTCCACTGACAAATATGGTCACACGAAAGAACAGATATGCCTTACTAGGTAAAATCATATCACGAGGCCAAGGAAAAGTCCTGCCAGGGGTGCAATGATCCAGGTTGCAAGCACTATCATGAACGGTCTCATATAAATTGCCTTTATTCTGTATGACATTCCTGTTCCCAGCACGCTGGATGTCAGTGTCTGCGTATTGGACAGCGGGATGCTGAACAGCGTTGCAATCTCAACGAATACTGATGACACCAGAAGAGAAGTGAGTGCATTTGAATACCTCATGAGGTACATTTCTTCACCAACCCTCTTGATTATGCCTTTGCTGAGGAACAGGGATCCAACGACAATGCCGGTGATCATTGATGCTATAACCCAGATATCGAATCCCGCCATATTTGCTATCAACCCGAGTGTGTTCGCGCCAAGCGTGAATGCAGTGAGAAAGGATACGACGATCAGTATGATCTTAAGGTATGAGATTTCGCTCCAGAAATTCCTTGATTGCCTCTTTTGAAGCTCTCTGTTTAGAATAAATGCGAATACGACTGAGCCCAGGGGGGCAAGAATCCATGTGGATACCATTAGTATGACAAAATTTCCGTTCACCGCATACCCATGATGGATAGACAACCCTATGGCAACGCCCACCAGAACCATGGTAAGGGAGAGCGGAGACCGCAGGAAATAGGCAAGTATGAAGAGCGCAAACGATACAAGGAATGCGTAGCTTACAAGGATGTAAGAGTGAGGCAGAAGATTCGCAGAAGCTGAATGAAGGGCTGAGCCTTCAAGCATCAGCCCAAGGGTGAACCCTAAAATTCCGATTGCTATCCCCATTGCCCTGCTGGTGATTCTGGAACCGATTATGGTGCCTACAGCTGCCGAAAGATTGTTCCCTGCAACGAAAGCAGTGAGTATGCCTGCAAGGGCAATGGTCGTCAGGTATGCTAAGGTGATCATTTAGACACTGACAGAATTATGTTCAGGAGAAGATCGGATATATCTTCGCAGTCGTCAACCATATCGTCAATTTTGTGCACAAGGCTCATCAGATGTTCATAAACGAGGAAGTGTATCTCGTCGGCATGTCTGTATATGTAGTCTATGAGGTTGTCCTTGAGTTCGTCCACGGATTCCTCGAGAACCTCTATCTTCATCCTTTCCTCCTTAAGGGAATCCATGTTTGTGTCTGTAAACATGGCTGAAACGGATTTTATGGCATCCCTGCTTTTCTCGATCATGATGCGGAATGTCTTGTAGGAGGAGACAATAATCGCAGTCCCGTTGGTTCTCTTGTAGTCGATGTTCATCCTCTTTATTTCTCTGCTCAGATAATGGGTTTTGTCCAGGATGTCGTCGCATTTGTCGGTGAGGTTAAGAAGGTTGTCCATCAGGTTGGAGCTTATGGCCCCGCTTGTTATCTCGTGTGTCAACTGCATACCGTAGTCGTCAGCCTTCCTTTCAAGAAGCCTGATCTTATCATTAATTTCCAGCATTCTCTTCTGGTTGGTGTCTAACATCTCATAGAGAAGTCCAGTCGCCTCCAGCGCCATGTCCATGTATCCGGTCATTTCGCCAAGGACGTGCTTCTCACCTACAACCATGATTCTCTTGAGGAAGCCAGAATTTACCATTGACGCGCATCGCTAGGTCGTATATAATCTTGATGAAATCCAAAACGCCATGACCCCGCACAAAATCTTTACGCAGGAATGAATGAACTAAACATGAGATGGGTAACAAGGGAAAAGGCAAAAGTTGATAGAATAGCATGTCCCTGGCTGATTTAGAGGTTTGTGGACCCGGATGCTGAGTTTATATTCGTTCCCAGGGAAAAGGTGATGGAGGTTGCGAAGGGTAGGTCCGCCATCCCTTTCGATATAGAAGACGCTGAGCTTATGCATTATGTGGATCATGGCGAGAAACGCGTGAGTTTTGATTCCATCATACGGAAATACAACCTGAAGGATAGCGCATTGCTGGATCTTGCTCAAATTGTCAGGGGTGTGGATGCGTCACTCGACAACCCAAGACCAGAATCGGCTGGACTGGAGGCGGCAGCAATGGGTTTACGCGAGATCGCCAGAGATGACCATGAAAACATGAAGCTGCAGTTCCCGCTGTACGATGCCCTTTACGAGTATTGCAAGCTCCGGATAAAGAAAAACCGGTCTTGAAGACAACGCCCGTTGATCCCTTTACTTTAACCTTTATTTTGATATCTTTGTGACTTTAACAGTGTAGAATGAGGGTGTGCAACATAATTTAAGATCCTTATTTTTCTATCTGGAAACGCAAAGTCTGCGGAGGGCAATGGCTTCGTTTATGTTTTGCCGAATAGTTGTTATGCAGTGAGTTTACAAATAGTTCCGGTGTTGCAAAAGTATTTAAGATGCTGGAAAATCGTACGAACATGGATAGCAATAATTTTTTTTCCGCCATAAAGGATAGATTCCCTGACATCGTAGAGATGAAGAACGGGACAGCAACTTTTAAAATGTATGTGGCAGGAAGCTGGATCGGGAATAGCAGCAAGCAAGTGAAGGATCCTGACAACAACTCAGTACTCTGCAACGTTTCAATTGCGGATCTGGAACATGTGGATAAGGCGCTGGATTCCGCAAGGGACAAGAAGGAGGTAATGAAGAACCTCAGTGGCGATGAAAAGATAGCTATACTTGAAAAAGCCGCGGACCTGCTAGAGGCCAGCAAGGAACTCTTCGTTACCGCGCTGGTTAAAAACGTAGGAAAACCCATAAAGGAAGCAGAAGGAGAAGTTTATGCTACGATAGAGAGGATCCGTCGGGTAAAGAGCGATTCACAGAGGATACAGGGGGATTTTATTCCAGGTGAATGGGCTAAACCCAACAGGGGCAGGATAGCCATTGTACTGAGAGAGCCGGTTGGCGTGGTACTCGCCATAGCGCCATTCAACATGCCACTGTTCATTTCGTATACAAAGGTTATCCCCGCACTGCTTGCCGGCAATACGGTGATACTCCGTCCGCCCTCTCTGGTCCCAATTGCCCCGATTATGATGGGCAAGATCTTCGAGGAGGCTGGGTTACCTGCTGGTGCCCTTAACATAGTCCCGACCGCCACAGATGTTGCAAGCTACCTGGCAACGAGGGATGAAGTCGACATGATAACGTTTACAGGAAGCACGGAGGTAGGGCTTAAGCTGACAAAGATTTCAGGAATAAAACGCATACACCTCGAACTCGGAGGAAAGGCGGCAGCCCTTGTTATGAAGGACTGCGGAGACATCAAGAGCGCGGCCCAGAACATTGTTACCGGGTCAACAAAATTCTCCGGGCAGAGGTGTGACGCAATCAGCAGGGTGCTCGTTCACAGTACACAGGAAGAAAGGTTGACCAGGGAAATAGTGACGCTGGTAAGGAAACTGAAGACTGGAGATCCTTTCTCAAAGGAAACGGATATCGGTCCGCTTATAGATTCCAGGGCTGTTGGCAGGGTGGATGGCCTCGTTAAGGATGCGGTTGAGAAAGGAGCCAGGATTCTCGTGGGAGGAAAATCCAGGGGGAACTATTTCGAGCCTACCGTGCTCTCTAACGTTCCGCTAAGCGCAAAGATCATGTGGGAGGAAACATTCGGCCCTGTAATACCGATACATTCGTTCAGCGATGAGGAAGAGGCGGTGGACATAATCAACTCATCGGAGTATGGGCTGGACAATGCTATTTTCACCGATGATATCAGGACTGCCTGGAGGCTGGGGAAGAAACTGGAGAGCGGGGAGATATCCATCAACTGCTTTCCATCGCATGGCATCGGATTTTTCCCATTCGGAGGAGTCAAGAAGAGCGGACTGGGCAGGGAAGGCATAAGTTACAGCATAGATGAATTCACCAACCTGAAGACAATGGTATACAACATAGGATAGGTTATCTACCTCCCTGGCACGTCACATTTCCTGAATATACCATGCTGAGGTCAGGATCCCAGTCTTCGATGAAATTAACAGCCGTACAGCAGAATTGAAATCAACATCCCCGGGAAAGATACAAAATAATTCGGCGTATCCAGACCGGCATGAATGGGAGCTAGCCAGCGTTTTGGCCTTTGTTAATGGTGGTACATCCAGAAGGTTTAATATTTAATAAACATCAACAACAAAAATGTCCATTATCCTCTTCTTCACCACTGTTACGATAGCACTCTTTGCCATACTCAATCCTATCGGAGCTGTGCCAACTCTTGTCTCGCTTACACAGAACTACAGCACAAAGGAAAAGGATGGAGTCATAAGGAAAAGTGTCTTAGTAGCATCGGGAATGATCATTGGTTTCATGCTCATTGGCGTCTATATATTCAGCGTGCTTGGAATAGATATCTCTGATTTCAAGATCGCAGGAGGTATCCTGCTTTTCAAGGTTGCATTCGACATGCTGCAGGGCAAAACATCAAATACAAAATTGACACAGGCCGAAACAGAGGAATCACAGGAAAAGGAAGCAATAGGTATAGTTCCCATTGGGACCCCGCTTCTCGCCGGACCTGGAACAATAACCACCGCAATCATTTATTTTAACTCCCTGAGTGTCAGCATACCCGAAAAGGGAAGTGTTTTTCTTTCTGTGGTGATAGTTATGGTCGCTACATACTATATATTAAAATTCTCAACGAAGATTTTTGACAGGGTTGGAAAGACCGGGTCCCTCATTATATCCCGGATAATGGGTCTTCTGCTTGCCGCAATTGCGGTGAGTTTCGTGATCTCAGGAATCGCATTCATTGTAACATCATCCGGGCTCTTCTAAAATTTTCCGAAGAATTCTTCATAGTCTTTCCTTGACAACTGCCCCGGAGCTGTTCCAGCCTCCGCACTGGCATACACGATGTCGGAGATCATGTATCCTGAGAATAGTCTCAGCGCAGAGTTGCCGTCGCCCATGGGAACAAGAGATACTGGTACCCTGCTATCTCTTTTGAAGGTATAGAGGTCAGATAGATCAAGCAGGAAACCATGCGGGTCGGAGTACGACGAGGCGAATTTGTATATATTCCCGCCGAGCCGCATCATTCCGTTCAGCATGTGCGACACCCTTCCTCCCTTGAAGTCATGCGTAGAGATGATAACCGTTCCTCCATATGGTGCAAGGTCTATCCGTGTAATGCCTCCGACCTCTATATCAAGGGCGGGTACATCAAGCGAAATGGCCGTTTCATACATTAGCCTGCCTTCCTGTTCGGAGGAAAACCTGTACGTGAAGATGAAATCAACAGACATGTCCTTAAGGCCGGAAACAAGTTTCCTGAGATCGCCTAAATCTCTATCTCTGAAAAGATCGTACCTGACTTCGTAGACCAGTCGCGGGTTATAAGTACCGTCACGGAACTTCGAAAGTAGGGAAACCGAGTCGACTGAAAATATGGAAGTGACTATTGTTGTTTTCCTTCCGCCGATGGCTGTGGCCCCGATACTGACCGGGTTAGCTTCGATTATGGGCATATGTGAATATTATATCGGTCTATTAAAGATTTTTACGAATATCGTTACTTCACGCTCTAAACGGTTTTATACGTCTTGAGTATCTAACTGGAGGAAGTCAAATGTTCAGGATGACAATCGTATCAGCACCATCCAGAGCAGTGGAGAATGATCTGGATAAAACAATAGCATTTTTTCTGTCGGACATTGGTTACATACCACGGCTCAAGCCATCAACGGATTTTCAGGTAATTTCAAAATCTGCTTATTTCAGGCTTTTCAAGGAATGCTTCCTCGCGAGGTCAGACAGATACTGGACCGGAGATGAACTCCTGGCATATCTAAACACAAGCAGGACTACGCTTTACAGGCACCTGAATAAGCTCAAGGCCATGGATATACTTGAAGAGATTCAGGAAGGCAAGGTCAAGAAATACAGGCTGCGTTCCGGAGACATACTCAGGGCGTGGAGCTGGGTGGAAGTCAATATCAAGATGGCGCTTGACAATTACAAAAAGACTGTAGAGCAAATTGAAGCAGGGATCAACGCGCTGAAATAGTTGTATTTCTCATTCTTGTTCCGTTGCTGTCTCAAAAACATTTTTATGATAATAATGCCTAAGCCGTCCGGGGGAAGCGGACGAATAATATTCTTAAAGTTTTGTCGCGCTCGCTGATAAATATGGAAATGATCGAAATCAAGAAAGGAGGAAAATACCTGGTAATATCGAACAGTGGCGATGATGCTCCAATGAGGACAGAGGGGGAATTCGTTGGATATACGATCCTTGGGGAGGAGGGGGCCATCTGTTTTAAGATAAACGACGCCGAGAATAAGACATTGTTCAGGCTTATACCGGTTTCCGGAATTATTGCAATAGAGTTTAGCGATGAGGCATTGCTCAGCCCAAAGGCAAAGACCGAGGACAAGGATAAGACCACTTACATAAGCTGAACGGAACTGATAACTGTATACACCGGGCCTGATGGCCTAAGTTCACTCTTATAATAGCAAAGTTCATTGATGTCTGCATCCCCGAAATAAAATTTGCCGTATTTTGCAATCAGGGCTGAAACATCTGTGCGTGCGTGAAACCTGGCAAAGGTTATATGCGGCATAAACGCCTTGCCATCAACATCGCTTCCCAGGCTTTCGGCTAGCTTTGGGTGAATGTCATGGGGGAATCCCGCAACATTAATGTAAGCGACTCTTGGACTGACGGCCGATGGGAAGAATCCTATTCCCGTCAAGCTGATGCTGAATTTCCTATAGTTAAAGTGCTTCAGGGCATCTGACACACGCTCAGCGGTTTTAGCTGCAGTGTCTCCATTAAAATAAAGCGTAATGTGAAGTTCAGGAGTCCTGACCGGTGTCACGCCCCTCATTGATTCCACTTCGCTTAGAAGTTCATCGATTTCCACGGTCTTCCTGATATGGCAGGCAATAAAAGTTCTCAACTCACATGGATTTGAAAAATATTATTTATATATTCTCTTATGCTCTTGGAGATATGTTTAAGGTTCCAGAGGACTTGAAATACACAAAGACACATGAGTGGTTCAGGAGTGACGGGAAAACTGTAACTGTAGGTATCACTGATTACGCGCAGCATCAATTAACCGATATAGTTTACGTAGATTTTCCAAAGCCGGGCTCTGAGCTGATTGCAGGCAAGCCTATGCTCACCATCGAATCTGTTAAGTCCGCGGAGGACGTTTTCTCTCCCGCAACAGGCGCGATTGTAGAGGTAAACCAGGCAGTTGCATCCAAGCCTGAGATCCTTAATCAGGATCCTTATACAAACTGGCTGGTTAAGATCAGGGTATCGGGTAACTCAATGGCTCAATCACTATCTCCAGCCGAGTACAGGGAGCTAACTGCAGAAAATTAAAATGACTGATCGCAGGGATAGCTATTATATCAAGGCAAAGAGAGAGAACTTCCGGAGCCGTGCAGTATACAAGCTTAAGGAGATAGAGGATAAGTTTCACATCGTCAGAGAGGGGGATTTTGTGCTCGAGATTGGTGCCTCCCCTGGTGGATGGACCCAGTACCTGACCTCCATTGAAGGAGTCAGGGTTGTAAGCGTGGATATTGCCCCCCACGATCCGGTTGAAAACTCCGTGAGCATACGCAGGGACATATTCTACACAGATATTTTTGATCTTATTTCGGAAGCGGCAGGCTTAATTGGCGGAGTAAAATTTAACGCAGTTTTGTCTGACGCTATGTCAAATACAAGCGGAAACCATAGCAGGGATCATGCGTCCTCCTACCTCATCTGCGACAGGGTGATGACTATTTCCATGGAATTCCTGTCTCCAGGAGGGAATGTCCTTGTTAAGCATTTTCAGGGAGATATGACAAAGGAGCTCATTGACAAATGGTCGCCTAAATTCAGGGGGCATAAGGTAACGACACCGAAGGCGTCAAGATCCGGCAGTCGTGAAATTTACATAATTTTCTTCAATCTAATGAGTAAATCCTTGTGAACTTGATCTCGCTGTTTTTCAGAAATTGCTCTATCCTGTCGGTAAATTCAAAATCAACGATTATAAATATGGACTTTCCAGCATACTGCGTCAGTGCCTGCTTCATCCTATCCTCTATGTACGAGAGCCTTTCCTCGTCAATGACCCTGAACCCCCTTATCCGGTTTATGGCTTTTTCCCAGTTTCGCACGAACTCTTCAACGTTACTGTCCTTGAAGTCCTTCTTCAACAGTCTCTTCTTCCTTATTGAATGCCTGACAAGATCGAGAGTTCTCATCGATTTCGTGTAAAGGTCTCCATACGCTTCCTCGTTCATGTCCATGGGCACTATTGGAATGCCTGTGGAATCAGAGTATTTCAATGCTTCTATGTAAACCGGCGGAGGAGTCATTACCTCACCATACATTGAAAGCCTGACACCGTAGATTATCTCATAATCAGACAGTTCAATTTCATATGGCCGTTCAAGAAAGTCTCGCAGCCCCAGAATATGTTCGTCCGAGAGTGTGATGAATACCACTTCAGGCTTTAGTTTTGTGAGATCAGCAGAAAGAATTTCTCCGTCCCTTACAAGTCCCTTAATCCCGCCAAATAACCAAATCCGCCCTGTATCGGGTTTAGTGGTCTCTTCACTCATTGAAGGTTCTTCTTTCTCTCAATAATCATTTCCAGGCTATCCTTTGATGACGCTTCCTTCAATTCATGCAGGCTCACAACCGGGCACTTGGCTATATTGTCCTTAGTTGTTTCCATTCTGGTGATTATCAGGGGTTCTGTCTGGAAAATTTCGCTGACGTTCTTTATTGCCAGGGCTCTACCCATCTTCTCGCTCAGGCTCTCGAACAGCCCCATGAGGAACATTGTGTCCATCGCCCTGTTTGCTATGGCGTCAAAGGGTGCCTTCTTCATGCTGTAAAATTCGTAGCCGGTTTTCACTATATTGTCTATCACTTCCCTTATGAATTCGTTAATTTCTCCAAGGTCTTCAGCCGGCAGCTTGATTTCATTTACCATTTTCAGGATATCAATGCTGGAACTGATGTCATGCTTCAGCAGTTCCTCGAGCTTAGTGTACACGTCAATTGTAGAGGCACTTCCCCCCTCGTAAAGAGAGATGGATCGCCTGGATGTTCCCACCTTGTTGGATACGAAACCTATGGAATATCCAAGCTTCTCCCTGATGGTGTGCATTGCGATGCCATTTATGGGAATATAGAATCCACCCGGGCCAGAGAATATGTTAGGCTTGTTTCCGTCCACATAATCCATGAAGGTTGGGGGTGACATTATAGGAACATGGTGCCTGTAGTAAACGACACCATCCTCAAGCAATCCGTTTCCGGCTCTCTCGCCTATAACCACTGCGGCAGCTCCGGTAGCCCTGAATAGCCTGACCATCTCTATTGCGTTTGAAATCCTGAAGGTGTCAACGTTGTGAAGAATCTTTATAATATATTTTTCCCGTTCCCTGCGTGCTATCAGCTCAAAACTGACCAGTCCGCCGAGATCAGGGTCAGAGGTGACAAAGCCTCTTTTTTCCAGAGCTTCGCAAAGCTTCCTGATAAAAATACGCCTGTTCTCCTCCATATTTAACAAATATTGCATCCAGTATTTAAGTTATTCTATTACCTGGCTCTCACATGCCTGTGTATGGAATTCAATCCATCTCAACCTTTTCCCAAGCGCTTGAGGAAAGTTTGTTCGGACAGACAATAACTTCACATTTCGCGCACGCCAGATATTCAGGATTCAGTTCCGGAGTAGCTATTATTACCTTGCTGACGCCAAAGATGCTGCCGACCTGGTCAAAAATCTTCGTCGGCACTGACCTGTAAAATACTGCTCTTATGAAGGTGTCTTCCTTTCCACAATTCCTCCCGGTTATGTCTCTCACATTGCATCCGTAACGCTTTATTATCTCCGTAAATTCATTCAGCACCCTCGAGAAATAGCCGGGAGAGGTCACGACGGTTATGACCTGGCTACCTATCACCGGTGCTACCCTGGAAATGTCCTCCATTGGGAGCAATTTGCTCATGACCATCTTCAGCACTTCAACTGATTCCACAACCTTGATGGTCTCGTACACGGTTCTTCTGTTCACGTCCAGGGAGTTGGCTATTTCTGAAATAGAAATTTCTATGTTTCGGAGAAAAAGTTTTCCGTCAACTATTGAAATGCCGTTGTTGTAGAGCCCCTCTATGACCCTTTTCCTGGTAGGATATGATTTGAAGTATTCTTCAAGCAGCAATAGCATTAAATGTAATTTGGTGAAAATATAAATACTGTGTGATTGCCGTTCTCAAAACCTTATGTAAATCTTTCCCGTTAACTGTTGAAGCCCTGAATTACCCTGCTGCGAATTGCTGAAACCTTCTCTTCACGATCAAGTATTGGTTCATAATATTCTGGCGGAGCCATAGCAAGCTGCACTTCCAAAGTGTAGAGCATGCCTCTCCTGAACAGGTCGACCTTCACCCTATCTCCTGGCTTGAATATATAGGGGTTATCAGTCTTGATCGTTCTTAAATCCTCCCTTATATTCTTTAGAAACAGGTCGGAAAACCTGATCCGGTTGATCGCTACCAGCTCATCGCCGGCATTTATTCCTGCCTGGAATGCGGGTGATCCTTCAAGGACGGATGAGACGAATATTTTGCCATTCTCAGACTTTGTGAATATGCCCATGTACGATTTCTCGGCAGGCTCGTTATTATCTATCTTCCTGTACCCTTTCTTGATTTTTACTCCTATCCTGGCAGTCTCGGCATCGAAGTCTATTTTCTCAGTACCCCTGACATATCGTGAGTAAAATTCAGAGAAATCCTTCCCTGACACATCCCTTAGTGCGGATAGCAGGTCCTTCTCCACAAAGCCCTTGCCATCCTTCTTGTATTTTTCATAGAGATGCCTCATTACGTCATCAAGGCTCTTTGATCCCCCTGTGGCTTCAGAAATTCTGCTGCTAAGGAGGAAGCCGAGGATCTCTCCCTTGAGATAGTATGATAAGTAACTATTGGTGTTGTTTGGAGACGGACGGTAAAGCTTTATCCACGAATCGAAAGATGAGTCGGAAGCAGATTCGATAGCAGACCCTGGCAGGAGTTCGTAGTACCTTACATACTCAAGGATATGCTTCAGATATTCCTCTTCCGTAATCAGCCCTGCACGGAAGAGCGCAATCCATTCGTAGTAGCTGGTTATCCCCTCGCTTACCCACAGCATTGTTGTGTAGTTCTCTTCCTTGTAGTTGAACGGTCCCAGCTCGATCGGCCTGATCCTCTTGACATTCCACAGGTGGAAATATTCGTGTGATGTGACTGAAAGGAAATCCAGATATCTGTCCCTCGGGGAAAAACTGAACCTTTCAATATCAATGGTGGTGGAATTCAGGTGTTCCAGGCCACCCAACTGCCCACCCTCCTGAACAAGGTGATATATGAAAACGTATCTTTTGAAGGGATACTGGTTGAACATCTTTGAAAATGAGGAGACTATTTTCTGGACATCATTCAGAATCATCGTCTCGTTTTCGTTTCCGTGCCCGTAGATGGCTATTTCATGCTGTTTTCCATCAACCTCGAAAAAGAAGCTGCGGTGAGTGCCGATTTCCAGCGGAGAATCGACAAGAATGTCATAATTGACCGCCCTGAACCTGTTTTCACCTATCTTTTCAAGTCCGGTCGATATTTTCCATTCTGGAGGCGGAGAAACAGAGAGTTCCACCGCCTGATCCTTGTATCCTTCTATGTAAAGGAAAACGCTGGTTCCAAGAACAAATGCATGTGTCGAGTCAAGATGACTTGTATGCACTGAAAATTCATCCGCATATACCTCATAGCTTACTTCCATATTCCTGATGCCAGACGAGGCTACGATCCATGTAGACTTATCTTTCTTTGTCACCACCAGTGGCGCTCCTGATTCGGAGACGGCCTGAAGCTTCCTCACATTTCTGGCAAAATCAAGTATCGCGTAGGACCCTGGAGTCCATGCCGGCATCGTGAGCAATGTCCGTTCCTCACTGACATCGTCAAGCTTCATCTTTACTCTGAAGAAGTGTGTGTGTGGATTATTCATCTCAAGCGTGTATGTTATATTCATAACTTTTAGTGTGATGTAGAAAATGATTTAAATTTAGTGTATGCGTTCACTGGTAGGAACGGTCGTCCCTGTAGTTGTGGTAATTGGAAAAGTATTCGCTCTGCTTCTGTGAGTCAGTGGATTCTGAAGATACTGCTGCGCCGAAATTTCCGTAGTATTTTTTGATCTTCTCTTCAACAGGCAGATACATGTTCAAAGCTTCCTTCACGTGTCTTTTTTCGATAAGCTTTCCTTCTTCAGAGACACATATATCCCCTGCCGCCCTGATTAATCCGCCAAGTTCCCGGAGCTTAAGCGTGAGAGCCCTTTCCTTGTGATCTATATCCTTTGCCCTTCTTGCTCCCTCGTCTATTATCATTGTGGCTGCGTCCATTGCCATGTGCGGTATCTTGCCGTCAACAATAATTTCCTGTGCGATGAACTGAATGTATTTTGTCCTGTTTTCCAGAGTATCCGGTATTGTTGTCTCCATGAGTATCTCATAGCCGCTACCTACAATCCTGGATCTCAACGGGCTCAATATGTACTGGAGGTCCTGTATGTTGCAGGCCGCCACGAGAATAAAATTTGCAGGGACCTTGTCAACCCTTACGCTTGCTCCTGCACTCTGGGGGTTGCGACCGGTTATGGGGAAGTTTCTCTCCTGCATGGCGGTAAGAATGAACCTTTGCAGGTTTCCAAGATGGGTTATCTCGTCAATAAACAGTACACCTTCGTGTGCCTCATGCACGGAACCTGCTATGACTCTTTCATAGGGTAAGGTGCCGAGCTGCGGATGCCCGCCGTAAGGGTCGTGCCTTACATCCCCAAGCAATTCAGTCTCGCTTGCTCCGGTTGCCAGTACAAACGGGTTCCTGTCGAGAGGAACTATGACCTTGCTTGGGCTTTTCTTTTCCATTTTTCTCTTGCGTTCAAGTGTTTTCTCGTCAAGTATCCTGATGTTCTCCCCGGCCCTTTCATAAACAATAACCTCTTCACGGTCCCCGAACTTCCTTGTCGAGGTTACTCGCTCGCTGTTGTTCTGTACGCCAAAGGCAGCTCCAATCACATTAAAAACATCACCGAACGGCCCCTGGGTATTAACCTGTACCTTGGGAGAATTACAATTCGGGCATACCTGTTCTGTATACACGGAATAAAAACCACACTTAGGGCAACGATATCCAAGTCTCTCTGCAACACTGACGGGGACATTCTGCGGATCCATTATCATTCCCTCGACGGATCCAAGTTCCAGAGCTTCGGCATTAACCTCTTCCCCGCTCTTAACTTCTACAAAGGGACGTTCGGGGTACTGTGGATTATGCACGACTCTGATCTCCTCCCTGGGTCTCTGGATGTAAAAAGACATCGCCTGGGCAATCATGGACTTTCCCACTCCGGGCGGTCCCACCAGGAGCAGGTGTCTCCTTTGCCTGGCAGCAATCATTGCCATCTTCACTGCTTCGTCCTGGCCTATCACTCTATCCAGTGGATTGCTGGGAATCTTCACATATGAAGTGTCAGGAAATTTTTCAAAATTAGCGTTCAGGAATGGCGTTCCCATGATACTACCCTAATTTCAGAGGGCTTCTTTGTCACGTGCCCCATCTTCACTCCGTAAATGTTCTTGATACCTTTAGTAAAAGCTACGTCAACAAGCCTCTGTGATATAACCCCACCTGTTATGAGAGTGTCCGCAGAAGCCACTTCCGCCATCTTATCCACAGCTTCAGCGACCGGGAACGAGGCAATTTTCGTGCCATCGTTTCCATAGAACTCCGTGAGTTTGTCCTGGAGCAATGAATTTGCCCTTTTCTCAATTGCTCGAGGGTTCGAAAGATCCACCTTATCCGGGTTATCCTCAATTAGCTCCTCTGCAGGTACTTCCTCCGGGGGTAGAACTTCCTCTCGTGGTTTTTTCTGCTCCACCGGTTCTGCCTGTTTCTGAACTGGCTTTTTGTGTATCTTCTGGGATTCAGTTGCATTTCTTTCTGAAAGTTCCTTCAGCTCTTCTGTCATCCCTCTCATGGATAGGTACTGATCTACAGGGGTCTTGTATCTCAATGCTTTAACTATCTGCTTGTATGTCAGCTCTTCAACTTCGGTTCCGGGCGGTGCCCTGGCAACGAAGTCTACCTCGGCTACCTGAAGCATTTCTTTCAGGATGAGGTCTCCGCCCCTGTCACCATCCAGGAATACTGTTACTGTCCTCTCTCTAGATAGCATCTGTACTGTTTTCGGGATGTTAGTTCCCTGCACTGCAATCGTATTCTTTATTCCGTATCTCAGAAGGTTAAGTATATCACTTCTGCCTTCCACAACGATTATTGAATCAGAATCCTTCACTGCGGGGCCTGCTGGCAGGTGCTCCTCGCCATAGCTCATTATTTCTCCCTTCTCTACCTCTTCCCTCACAGTCTGAACTATGGACTCGCTAACGGTTTTGCCGTTCTCGCCCATTCTCTTGTAAAGCTCTTCGGCCCTTTCAACTACCTTTTTCCTTTTCTGTATCCTTACGTCCTCTATGTTCTCTATCTCTACTTTCGCCTTGCATGGGCCAATCCTGTCTATAGTTTCCAGAGATGCGGCAAGTATGGAGCTTTCAACCTGATCAA
>JAJYRT010000184.1 GCA_021793945.1 Thermoplasmata archaeon | reverse complement strand
CCGAGAAAGGAATACCGGCCAATTACGTGTACCTTCCAAATTTCAATCCCACGGTACACAGAAAGGACGGGGTAATAGCACCATCTTACGGTACGGCTCCTGCCCCGATGGGAATCGGTGCCTATGGCATATCGGATTCCAATGGAACTGGGACATTTACAGCTTACAACCTAACAACAAGCAGCGTCATGGCTACCCTTAATGTAAGCAGCCTTCAGGACTTCTACGCGCTTGATGACGGACCGAACAGCGTCACGTTCCAGCTAAACGCGGTCCTGGATAACGTAGCACTCTTCGGCCTGAGCAACTACTCATTCTGGACACAGAACGTGGTCTTTTACTCCGCAAGAACACAGAGCCTTGAACTTCTTGACAACCTCTGGAATTTCTCCAGTCCATCGTTCACCCTCACACAGAACTCACTCTACAACTACAGCGGGACTCCCGTGGCACCGGAGTATTACTATGCTGTTGGGCCCACTTTTTCCGTCACCTATCCTTTCTCCCTGAACCTGTACCTTAACACATCGATAATAGATGGAAGATCAACGGTGTTCTATAATTACTCGATCGAGACCTCTGGGAATTACCATTCTGGAAGCTATGACAGGATAATCTTCAATTCAACAACGCCCTCGAATCCTTCATATACTGCTCCTGCGCCACAGTACCTCATAAGCGGAAACACATACACCCCTGACGGTTACATCCCCTATGACGCTGAGATAATGATCGGCGGACCCGGAGGAGGAAGCACTGCAAATATCCTGAACATAAGTGCAACAATGCAGCTGAAGTACATGAATGCGACAACCGCGTCCTACGCCAACTTCCCGGACACCTTCGATGTTGGATCACAGACAGGTGAGACATCCCAGGGAGTAGCAGTTTCATGGTCAGCAAACGATGTTGCTACCCTAACGGCCGGACCTTCATATGTTTACGGAATGTGGGGGCTTAACCCAACGGGCCTTCCGATGTACACATACAGCGGAACCGTAAATCCACCTAACTCCTTCATGTTCGTATCACCTGGCAATCCATTCAACCAAACGCTTGCCTCCTGGGTCCCGCTGAGCAATACCGGTCAGTACTCGTTCACCATACCATTTGGGGAACTCTGGTCCACGGTGATGCTCAGCGACTACTCTCCTGCAATGTCAACACTCTATCCGGGGAATAACGGAGCCACATCGCTGACGCAAGATTACATGATGGGAGTTTACACGCCACTATATGCCATGGACAACGCGCAGCTGAAATACATATCCTACTTTGGAAACGGACAGAGATATTCCCCATATGTAATCTACAATAATGCACCCCAGAGCGGTTACCTCAATCCCCTGTTCAACGAATTGAATGATTACGCGTTCCCAGCATTCTCTGGCCTGCTGCTTCATGACGTCAGTGCATATACTGTGGTGTCCAAAGAGCCGTCCTTTGCGGTAAACTACGCTAACAATGTGTTCAGCGATGCCATAACTTCATACTTTGGCCTCCCGTCCACCAACGACCTCGGAATGGTGCTATACCAGACCTCCAATGCGTTGGTATACGGAAACCAGATTACAGGATGGTTCTCATTTGAACAGACCGGATTCCCTGTGGCCAATCTGCTTCTCTGGAATTCCCAGAACAATGTCATAATGTACAACCAGTTCACTACACTGGACAGTTCCATGCTTATCTACAACACCCAGACCCAGTATGGAAACAATTATGTGTTCGACAATCTGTTCATACAGTCATCGCAGCTCAACGCAACAAACTATGCAGTGATAAGCGTATCGCCAACCATATACGGATCACCATACGGACCGGTTGCCCTGACAGTGTACAGCAGCGGTAACGTGATATCCGGCAATTACTTCATCGTATACAACACCGCACTGAGCCCTAATTACAGCATTTATTCCGGCAATCCTGTTAGTTACACTGACAACTGGAACCACAACTTCTGGTGGAACTACGTGAACAGGTCGGGACCGTACAACAACTATGGACTTATCACTTCCGGCTATGACTATTGTCCCATTATCATCCATGGATTTGAGCGTTTCCATCTCAGAATGCTGGTGGATGATTTTGAACACAGGTAATTCACAAATATTTTAACTACCTCAATTTTTATTCCTTTTTTTTTTGATATCTCTGGCCTTTGAAAGATATAATTGATATTTTTTAACTGTGATGCTATTGTTAAATAATCTGTGAATTTCTCTGAAGTGCACAAATGGTAATATTAATGTAAAACAATCCCTGCCGGCTTTTTGCTCAATATTACATGAACCCGGTATCTCTCGCAGCAACCGATAAATAAGTAATAAATGGGTTTAGAATTTTTATTCTTTCTAGATCTCTTTGTTTCACATTTTCTCTATACGGATAGCGGTCACCTTGTACTCTGGCGTGTTCTGCTTTGCATCCCTCTGCGGACCCGTTATCTGGTTGAGTCCGACCTCAGGATCGTTAAAGGTTGCAAATGCAGTGCCGTCTTTCAGGTTATAATCAACTGAAAACTTTGTCACTGCTTCACCATACCTGCTGACAAGTTTCACTTTTTCTCCGGTTTTCAGTTTCATTTTCTCTGCATCGTTACGCGAGAGGTACACATAATCCGTATCATGGAACGCCCTGTTACCTGACCTGTTTGTCATCGTAGCCGCATTGAACTGGAACAGGGATCTGCCTGTTGAAAGCAGGATCGGGTAGTCCGCCGCTGTTACCTCTGATGTCGGCAGGTACTTTATTTCAACCAGTGATGTTTTCTTCCCGAGGGTGAACTTATCCGTATGCAGTATTCTTGTCCCTGGGTGGTCTTCTGACGGGCATGGCCACTGTATGCCTCCATTTTCCAGCCTCTGGTATGTAATTCCGTGCCCCCCATCCCAGAGTTCCCTTATCTCGTTCCATACATCCTCCGGCGTATTGAATGCGAAGTCCTTACCGAAACCCATGTACGCGGCAACAAGATCAATTATCTCCCAGTCTGCCTTCGAGTTTCCCAGGGGTTCCATGGCCTTTCTGACCCTCTGCACCCTCCTCTCAGAATTCATGAAAGTTCCGTCCTTCTCGTATGACGTAACTGCCGGCAGGAAAACCGATCCGAATTTCCTGGCAGTCTCATTGAGGAAGAAATCCTGGATCACCATGAATTCCAGCGAGTTGAATGCCTTTTCCGTGTGCTTCATGTCCGGATTTGTCAGGTATACATCCCACCCCTGAATCCACAGAGCCTTCAGTCCCCCAGATGCTGCAGAATCGATCATCTGCATCTCGTCAAGCCCCTTCGTTGAGGGAATTTTTCTCTTCCAGACTTCCTCAAATTTCTGCCTTCCC
>JAJYRT010000183.1 GCA_021793945.1 Thermoplasmata archaeon | reverse complement strand
GAGAAACACGTCTCGGCAATCCCCATATCATAAGCTTCCGGTCGAGGTACTCAATTTCCCTGATTATCATAGATACATTACTCAACACTCGATTAAAAATGTAACCCATGTCGATGTGCAACAATCAACGGTTAAATTTTTCAGTATCTCCATGCCATCCTGATAAATGGAAATTCACAAAAACTCTGTTTTAATTCATCCTTTTCTGTGGCTACTACAATATCAAAGCAATGATCTACTAAAGTCTGCATCCTTTGTCTGAAAACGATAATGAACAATGCATTACCTGGGTTTGCAAGAAAAAAAGACTTAACCAAGTTTCTTAGGCTCGATAAAGCAAATAGTTGGATTGGCGGGAGTTCATATTTTGCAACAATTTGGAAACCAAAAATGTTGGTTCCGATTCTAACTCTACTTCCAGATTCAAAGGTGTAATATAGAAATGAGACAATGAACAACGAAGCAATATTAATCCAACCAGTGCTTGTAGCAAATATTAGGTTAACGGCAGCTAGGAAATTCAATTTGTACGCCAAAAACACTCCTAGTATGACAGGTTTCATGCCAAACGAATAGGTCAACAAAGCTGAAACCAGCACTAGGAACGACTGCTCTATAACGTAACTTACGTATCTGTTCGGAATGCTAGCGAACTTCAATGGCCATGATCCCTTAGATGTTTGAGCCTTTTCAGGCATAGAGTTTCAATTCTTCGCAATTTATTCTGAGAAAAGTGCATCCTTAAATAGGAACAGGATTTCTGTAGGACGCCTTTAATGCTTTTGTTCTCATTTTTCAATTCAACTGCCAACCGGTCGGCCCGGTATTCTTGCCCCGCAAGATGCCACTGTAGGGCAATTAGAAATGAGAATGAAACTGCTGAAAAGGAAATAAGGATATGGGTAAGAAATTGGTTGATCCCGCCGAATAATAGCACTAATGCAAAGGTAATGAGTAAACCTCCAAGCGAAATTGTAAAGAGTAATGCCAAAAGATAGGTGACCGTAAGGTCTCGGTATAAATAATGACCAAGCTCATGTATAATCAGTGCCTCTCTCTCATCTTGGTCGAGAGACGCAAAAAAAGAGCCGAACACAAAAATTCTAGGAGTTTTTCCCCTGATTGAGAATGCAGGAGACAAGGCTCTCGAAAAATGTTGATCAAATATCCTGTAAATCTCTATTTCTCTTCCGAGGATATTATGTCCCTCTTCCGAATACTGCCTGGATAGGGCATCATCAAGGATTGCGCTTTGAATTCTCCAGTCTGAGGGTCCGCTTCCAGTCCGTTTTCTCATAACGCAATATTGTCTGGACCCCAATGATGCCGCTAAAGTCAAAGCATTTATGAATATGAACAGTTCCGAACTCGATCTGATTATGGTGGTTACATAAAACCACTCCACCGCGAAGACTGCCCCGCTGGCAGTTATCCAAATTATAAAAGAAATTACCCAACTCCTGAGCGATTCTTTTGTATGGGTCAATGCTGCCTCATACCAATTGCGTTAGAAAAGCGGTGACCCGAACACATGGAGCTGGTGCATCGGATTCCCATTAGACTTTTTAGCAGAACCACTGATATTATCAACCGAATAGGAAGAGGGACGCTTCGATACATGCTGCAAAAACCAAAAGTATGATGGATATGCCTACTGAGGCTAAAGCATACTTTAAATTATATGCTGAAGCATTCGCGAATGACAATGAGGACTGTTTATTTATCATTGATTGCACGAAAATTATAATCAGGCTCGCTATTGCAAATGCTGCAGATAGTCCAAAAACATACCCCAGGGATTCCGGAATGAATTGAGGAAGTACTCCATTAAGGAAATTGACTGAAGAAGGCGACTTTAGTATGCTCACTAGAATCGCATTCTCAGAGTCCAACGATTCTACTAAAAAAAGCAACGAACCGAAAGACAGCGTCACTCCACCTGAAACAAGATAGAAATCAAATGGTATATTCTGAGACAGTATAGATACAAATTCATTTAAAAAATTCACTCTGGACTGCCCTGTTCCACCGGTTGACGTTACCATGGGCACAATCATCCAAGATATAATAAATGTCGAAATAAACAGCGAATAATACAGTATAGAAGCTCCCAAGACATATAATTTCAAATATTCCATTAAATTTTCATACTTCTTCGAAGTGATGATTTTCCTTTTCACAACAACAAACCCTAGAGCAGCGTCCGATGCTCTTTGCAGAAATTTTCTATTGTTCTTCCTAAAAATTAAGATACTATCTACGAAGACAAACAGTGGACATTGTCAAAATTTAGTTGATAATTCCCACAAAACGCAGCAGAGACCGAAATCATGAAATATGTCCTTCGCATTACATGACATGCGGCTGAGGAAGGCGCCATACACTGAGTTCAGGAGAGTTTCAACATCTCTTTACGATTATGCCTCAGTGGATTCTTCTCCCGTCTTTCTGATCAATAATATACCAATGATGGACATGGAACTTAAGGAAAACGATCTAGTCTGTTTCATGAATCCAATGTGCCCACAGTGCCGCTCCAGGAACGTGGTGAGGAACGGCACATGCCTCAGGACCCTGGAGAATGGCACAGTGTTCAGGATTCAGAGATACATCTGCAGGGACTGCAGATATTCATTTGTTGCACGTCCTCCAAATTACGGTTACGGGAGGCATTACCCCGATGATGTCAGGGAGAAGGGCGTCAGGACCAGGGTCAAGACATCCCTCAGGAAGGCAGAGGTGCCTCTTCCACATTGAGAAGGATCTGGCACACAGGATCAGAGACGCAAAGATGGAAGAGCATCTGGACATGGCAAGGAGGCTGGCCAGGTACATGTTCTTCCAGAAGAAAACCAACCTGAAGAAGCTCGGGAAGAACAGGGATGCGGTCGTGAAGCTCACCGAAGGCAAGACCGAGTGGGAAATTGTCGAGATAATCCTGTACAAACTCAACAGCCTGTATGGCGATGACAGGATCATTGCATCATTCCTAACATTCCTCAGGAAGCACAGGCATGAGGTATTCCTGTATCTTGAGGATCCGCAGGTGGAGAAGACCTCAGACAAGGCAGAACAGCACTTCTCTATCCAGTCATGGCTGTTGAAGCACCGGTTCAAGACGAAAGAAGGATTGCTGAGGACATCCTATTGGTATCACAGATATTTATCAACCGTTTTTTGACAGTGTCGATAAATGCTAAAATATAACCCTGCCATTGTATAGCCATGGCTAGGGAACATACTGTTGAAGACTATCTGGAACTCAGGGTAATTTCTTCCGCTGAAATCACGCCAGATGGATCCAGCCTCGTATTTGCAACATCCAGGACGTACAGGGAAAAGGGAAAGACCATTGAGG
>JAJYRT010000024.1 GCA_021793945.1 Thermoplasmata archaeon | reverse complement strand
TATGGAAAGAGTCGTAACAAAATTCGGATCGGGAGCAAAGGTGGATTGCCCAAAGGAATTCCTGGGAAAGAAGGCCTATCTTATAATTGAAAAAGACGAAGAGTGAGGACTTCTGTCCCAGAGTCGTTTTGCCCTCCTGAATATCAACTGAACCGGGATCGAAATTCATTTATCTGCAGTTTCCCTATATTCGCATATGTCAGGATGGAGTTATTCCCTTACCATAGGTTCGCTCCTGGAATACGCAGCGCAGAGTGAGCCCAATCAGATAGTTTCATACAGGGGAAAGGAGGATTTAACCTACAGCAATTTCAGAGAAAGATCGATTAAGCTGGCAAGGGCCCTCAGGCATAACGGGCTGGAGAATGGAAATGTTGTCGCGGTGATGGACTGGGATTCTGTCAGGTATCTGGAGTGCTATTACGGTATTCCGATGTCTGGAGGCGTCCTTCATACAGTGAATATCAGGTACCCCCCGGAACTCATACTCCAGACAGTGCTTCACGCGGAAGACAGTTTCCTAATGGTAAGAGATGAATTCCTGCCCATGATTGCACCTGCAAAGGATCTTCTCGCCCAGCTCAAAAACATTGTGGTCTTTTCCGATACAGGGAAATTCGAACGGTTCCTTCCGAACATGATGGAATACGAGGAATTCATAAGCTCAGGGGAAGCCCCCCTTCCTGAGATAAGTGAGGACATGACTGCCACTACTTTCTATACCTCGGGAACCACGGGAAACCCCAAGGGAGTCTCCTTCACCCACAGGCAGATCGTCCTGCACACCATGGCAGAGATGTCATCAATAAATGCACCTCCTCTCGCCATAACCAGTTCTGACGTCATAATGCCGCTTGTGCCAATGTTTCATGTTCACTCCTGGGGACTTCCATATACTAGCCTGGTCAAGGGAATGAAGTACATTCTCCCGGGAAGATACGATTATGGAGAAATCCTTGAGATAATACGGGACCAAAAGGTCACGGTGAGCGCGATGGTCCCGCCGATACTGTTCATGATACTGAACCATGAGAAGGCTGCAGAAATTCTCCCGAAAGCAAAGCTGCGTACCATAATTGGCGGGGGAGCGATGTCCAAGGGCCTCTTTGCGATGTCCAGAAAACTAGGGGTGGAGGCGCTTGGAGGATATGGCATGTCGGAAACATGCCCTCTCCTGACCATTTCGGTTTACAACAATACCGTGCAGGCAATGCCTGAGGAGGAAAGGCTCGCATTCAACACAACTGCAGGCATTCCCGTTTCCTTTGTCGAACTGAGGGTGGTGGACGAGGATGGAAAGGATGTGCCGAACGACTCAAGGAGCATTGGAGAGATCGTAGCAAGGGCCCCATGGCTCACATCCGGGTACGTGAAGGATCCTGAAGCAACCAGGGAACTCTGGAGGGGAGGATGGCTTCATACGGGAGACATGGCCATGATTGACGGCTACGGTTACGTACGCATAGTTGACAGGGCGAAGGATGCCGTGAAGTCAGGTGGAGAATTCATTCCTACGATTCTTCTGGAGGATCACATCAGCACATGCCCTGGAGTCCTCGAGGTTGCCGTCGTGGGGAAGAGAGATGAGAAGTGGGGCGAGAGGCCCGTTGCCTTTGTAAGGGGATCGGAAGGCTTGGATGGCAATGTCATCAGGAAACACCTGAGTTCGCTTGTGGACCAGGGAAAGATCAGCAAGTTCTGGATACCCGACGAATTCATCCTGGTAAGTGAGTTTGAGAAGACCAGCACCGGAAAGATCGACAAGAAACCCCTGAAGGCAAAGGTGCTTTCCCGGGACTGACCCGTATCACGGACGACCTTCCACTCCGTTATGCCTCAGGATAAACCTCCTGAGGACTTCATTGTACTTCTCCCTCTCCTCCCACATGGAAAGATGAGAACTCTTCTGGAATACGACCATTTTGGAACCCTCGATTGCCCTGTGTATGGTCCGGGCCACATTTGGGGTTACCTCGTCATACTTGCCAACGGTTATCAGCGTGGGAACTTTTATTGAAGAAATCCTGCCCGAGATATCCCAGTCCCTGATGGTCCCAGTGATCGTGAATTCGTTTGGTCCGTTCATCACGAGATAAACGTTCCTCTTCTCCGCGTACTCAAGGGATCTCATCACGTCTTCGGGGTATTCGCTCATCCTGAGCAGATGCTTCCTGTAGAAGTACCAGACTGCCTCCTGATACTCGGGGTTGTCGTATTCCCCTGATTCAGAGAATTTCCTGATCGAGTCCCTGTATCTTCTCGGAAGTTCCGTGATGAGCCTCTGCATTTCCCTTACTGTCTCTGGCGTACTGCTAAGACCCCCTGACACAATGAGGCCTTTCAGATGTGTCTGGTATTTCAGGGAATAAGCAAGCGAAAGGGCTCCGCCGTATGAAGACCCCATGAGGAAGATCTTCTCTTCCCCGAAGAACGAATCCCTCATTCCCTCCACTTCCTCCACAGCGTATTCGAACGTGAATTTTTCCCGGTCTTCCGGTTCCTCCGATCTTCCGCATCCAAACTGGTCGTAAAACAATACACTGATGCCGTGTCCTGCGAGGTCTGCCAGTGGAGTGAGATAATCGTGCGACATGCCTGGACCGCCATGCAGGCACATAAGTTTAGGGGATTCCTTACCGTTGTTGTAGTGTTTGAAATATAGCTTTATCCCCTGGACTTCCCTGAACCCCTCACTGATCTCCATGAGATGAAACCCCTGAATTCGTTAATATTTTTTGTGATTCGGGATTACCATCTATGGACTTCGGAATTATTGGGCTCGGAAACCATGCGATCAACAGGGTAATGCCCGCCATAGTGAAATCCGGAAACAGGATAACCTCGATATTCTCGAGAAATGGTGAAAAAGCAGCAAGAGAGGCAGGAAAGTATGGTTCAAGGCCGTTCACTTCCATGGAAGAGTTCCTCTCTTCCGGCTGCGAGAGCGTGTATATCGCATCCCCGAATTTCCTGCACTATAGCCAGGCTTCACAGTGCCTGAAAGCCGGGAAGGACGTGCTTCTTGAAAAGACAATGACTTTGTCAAACGAGGACGCCAAATCCCTGGTGAGAGAGTCTGAAGCCTCTGGTAGGAAGCTGGCAGTAGGCTTCCACATGAGGTTTCATCCCGGGATTTTACTGGTACGCAGGATGATTCTCGACGGGGAAGTTGGGAATATCCGCAGAATCACTGGGACCTGGGCCGGATACTCTTCCAGGAGCAGGGACAGCCCCGACAATATCTGGTGGAGCACCCCAGAGCAGGCGGGGGGCGGTTCAGTCATGGGTACCGGCGTCCATGTGCTTGACACAATAATGCACGTTACCGGAGCACGGCCGAAGGCAGTGTTCGCCCGCAGGTACCCCAGAGGGGAAGCCATAGACGACACAGAAGAAATCCTGCTTTCATTTGAGGGGTACAGTGCTCATGTGACATCGTCGAGAAAGATTGCGGTACCCGACAACAGCCTCTACATTCATGGAGACTGTGGCACCGTTGAGGCCATATCTATCTTCGGAACGGAGATAACGGGAAGTGTGGTACATGATGGAAACACCGTAAAGTCATACGACGGTGGAAACCTCTACGAGAGGGAGATCGATTCGTTTGTTGACCTTGTTCGCGGAAATGAATCCAGTATTGCCCTGGCAGCGGATGGGGAGGCAGTGGTAAGGATCGTTAACGCTGCTGTGATCTCTGACCGGGAAGGCAGGGAGATAAGGATCTGATTGGCCGCCAATAGACCTGAAGAACTCCAGTGGCGCAGGCTCAGGTTCACCGTTGAACCTGGAATGCTGGACCTGGCAGCGTTTCGGGCTCATTCCTTTCTCCTGATCCCCCCTGCAGGTCGCACGCACATGTTTAGGATCCAGGTGAGAAACAGGAAGGTGCAGTACTATGTTGGAGCCATTGACAACGAAGGTGTTGACAGGATCTCATCCTTCTTCGCCCTGACCTATGGAACCATTGCTGAAGAAGAACAGCCTGCAGTGTTAACCGGGGTTAGAATGTCTATTCTTCCCTACGGAAAGGGGAACCCTGAGTACTTTCACCCCTCCTTCCTGAGATCGGTAATACACATGCCTTCCTCGCTGGGCAGGATGGATATGGATTACAGCGTTTCGATCTCCTCCGCCAGGAAGCTTGGGAAAAGGCGTTACTCCTTTGGCATCTCAATACTGGCCAACGGTACGAAGGAAAGGGTGAGAGAACTCCTGGACGTTTTGAGAATTGAATTGAGGGAATTCAGGACCAGGGGGAAGTCGAAGCTGAGGCTTGTTGGCGGGAACAGGATGAGTTTCAGGAATGACAGGTTCCTGCATCCCTTCCAGCTTGCTTCCTTTGTAGGCATTCCAGTGCCAGAGAAATTCACCATTTCATAGAATTGCGGATGTTCCATATGCGTGATTGAACTGGGATACCGGCAAGTCTCAATACCTCAGTGCGACTACAAGAAGGATGACCGGAAAGGCCCAGGAGGAAACCGAAGTGCCAGCCAACGATGGTTACATGCTCTCTTCAGGCCCACTTGTTGACTCCCTCAGGAAGATAAGAAATCTGGAAACGGTTGGTGAAATAAGGAGGGAGATTTCATCCCTGCGGGAGGAGCGCGATCTCTTGGACCTGCCAGACTCAGCGTTTATAGCTGAAGAGTTGAGACAGGCTTATGAAGCATACACGGTCGAGAGAGCCCGGTATTACATTGACAGACTGGTGAAGAGCCTGACCGTAGTAAGGGAGGGAAAGATAAACGATCTGAACCTCAATAGGTGGAAGGAGCTTGACGATCTGATAACCGATAGCCTCTGGATACTGGAAAACAGGGACCGGTCCGGAACTCACAATGCTGGGTACTGGGGAAACTTCGTACCTCAGATCCCTCGCCAGTTGATGAAGAGATTCACAAAGAAGGGTGACTGGGTCCTGGACCCCTTCTCGGGAAGTGGCACCACCCTCATAGAGTCGCTCAGACTTGGCAGGAACTGCATAGGGGTTGATCTCTCACAGGACGCTGTCGACCTGGCCGCGAGGAACCTTGAAAAAAGCGAAAACCCGTATGGTGTGTATGCAGGCACTACGTTAGGGGACAGCTCCCTTGTTGATTTCCCGAGCATGTTAAAGTCAAGAGGGGCAGGTTCCGTCCAGCTTGTGATCATGCACCCTCCCTACTGGGACATCATAAAGTTCACCGACAACCGCGGAGATCTTTCCAACTCCACTTCGCTGGATGCCTTCCTCAATGGGTTAGGGAATGTGGCAGAAAAATGCATAAATGTCCTGGACAGGGGAAGGTATCTTGCCCTTGTCATAGGAGACAAGTACACTGGAGGTGAGTGGATTCCCCTTGGTTTCAGGGCGATGAGCGTCGTCCAGGAAAGGGGGATGTTGCTGAAATCCGTGATAGTCAAGAACTATGACGCGACAAGGGGGAAGAGAAGGCAGGAAGAGCTATGGCGTTACAGGGCGCTGCTTGGAGGTTTCTACCTGTTCAAGCATGAGTACATCTTCCTGTTTCAGAAGCCCGTCTAGTGCTTGTTCCTTGAGATCAGGGATGAGAGTGCCATGTCTATCATGGGATACCTGAACTTGAACCCGATTTCTTCGGCCTTGTCCGGGATTGCGGCCGCCCCGTTAACAATGAGCGGGGCCGACTTCCCAAACTTCATCCTCACCGCGAATCCGGGAATAGGAAACCATGCAGACCTGCCCAGCTTCTTTCCTATTGCACCGGTGAAGTCTTTCATTCTTACCGGGTTTGGGGAAGAGGCATTTATCGGGCCTGAAATGCTCTCGTTCCTTATGCATTCCATTATCAGTGCCACCTCGTCGTCCCTGTGTATCCATGATACCCACTGCCTCCCAGGTTTCACGTAACCTCCGAAATGCTTCCTGAAGAGGGGAATGAGCTCCGCAAGTGTACCTGACTCAGTGTCGAGGAATATGGAGGTCCTCACGTTCACTGTCCTTACCCCAAACTGGGAAGCTTTCATTGCCTCCCCTTCCCACCTGCTGACCATGCTTCCCCAGAAATCCTTGCCCGGCGGACTTTCCTCGGTGAACTTGATGTCGTCCTTTTTCTCTGCTCCATAATAACCGATTGCAGAGCCGTTCACGAAAACTCCCGGCCTTGGCCCAGACTTTCCTATCAATTCCACAACTCTGGAAGTAAACGCCACCCTGCTCTCCTCTATAACCCTGAGTTTCCTGGTCTCGTTTATGGAGGCTCCGGAAAAGTTAAGGACGGCAGCTGAACCGGAAATTTCCCTTACAATCTCTTCAGTATTCCTCAGCAAAACGATACGATCCGCGAAAGGCAGTTTTTCTCCCTTCCCGCCTCTTGAGACGACCACTACCTCCCATCCTGAGGCTTTCATTGCCCTTCCCATGGAGCTCCCGATAGCGCCTGTTCCCCCGAAAATCACTGCTCTGTCAGGCATCTTCCTGTATGCTGCAGGATTATAAAAGTTTGAAATCCATGCCTAAGGTTTCTTCACGGTGAGCCTGTTCCCATGTACTTCCGTGATGAGCACGCTCTCACCTACCGCCGCTGAACTGTCTTCCTTCAGATCCGCGTTCCATTCCATGTTGCTGTATCTTACCACCAGGCTGTTTCCATTGGCATGCGTCACGGTTCCGATCTTTCCGATCATGTTTTCGAAACCGGTAAACGGCTTCTGTTTCCTGGGGTAAAGCGTCAGCAGCCTGCCCAGCCAGGCCCCTATGAAAAGACATGCCAGTGCGATGGCCACCACTAGAATAACCGGAAGACCAGCCATGGAAGGAAAGGTCTTCCATTATGAAATAGTTGATGGATACTCTACCTGTTGCAGACTAACTACGTGAATTCCTCCCTCTCGAACAGGAACAGTCCTGCAATTGAGGTAAGGACGAAGTAGCAAAGCATGATGAGTATCCCCTCTGCGATTCCTGGCGAATAGGTGGTCAAAGTACCTATTCCAGACGGAGTCCTAAATTTTGTGGTGCTCACAGTTGCGGAAAGTCCCCAGTTGATGGGTGAGTTAAACACCTGGCCTATGACGCCCTGGGCATACGAGATGACCATCCACGGCTCTGTCTTGGCAAACCCGGTGACAACTGTCTGAAGTAGAGAAAAACCAATCAGGAAAAGTATTGCTGTCAGTACAAATCCATAGGAACTCGTCTTGAAG
Source organism: Thermoplasmata archaeon (assembly GCA_021793945.1). The sequence continues at coordinate 11,472 of JAJYRT010000024.1, read as the reverse complement.
AGTGAACTAAAAAAGAATGTTGTTCCCAGGACTGCAAGAAGATATGCCAGCGAAAACAGAAGGGACGCCCCCAACTGCCATGGAAACGCGTTCTCGCCAAAATAATATGCCCCGTTGGCAATCATTATCAGCAGGAAAATGAGAACAATGACAAAGGAAGAGAGGAAGGCAGCTATGAACTTCCCCACGTATACCGTTGATCTCCTGATCGGAGCACTCATCAGGAAATAACCGGTCTTGTTCTGGAATTCTCCGGCGATTGAGTCCCCTCCAAAGAAAACCGCTGAGAGAACTATGATAAATGTGACACCCCCCGCCCAGCTGGAACTGTAGAACGAGACGGCGTCTGTTATCGCGGTAGACCTGTAGTAATTCATTATGAATGAGAATATGGCACCTATGGCAACCACAATGGCGACGAGGGCAATGAACCTCTTTGAATGCAAGTACTCGCTTATCTGGTATCTGGCGAGCCTCGGTATCTGCTGTATTGTGCCCGGAACCTTGAGCCGGGTTGTGTACTTCATTCCTTCTTCGTTTAGTGTGTCAATTTCCATTTGATCAGTCCCCCCTTTCAATCTCACTGAGATAAACTTCTTCCAGTGTTCCCGCTGAATCGGCAAAGCTCAACATGCCCAGGTGCAGCTTTACCATGCTTTCCAGCAGTTCCTGCTGTGCCTTGGGCCCTCCCTTGAAGGTTATGCGGAGACGGTTCTTGTCAAGGATTTCACACGAGGTGACGTTCTTGATTGTTTCCACTTCCCTGGCCACATCTTTGTTGGCTTCTCTCGAGAGCGCAACGTCCACGGAGTAGTTGCCGTCAGCAAATCTTGCTGTCACGTTTGCGAGAGTGTCGTAAAAGATTAGCTTTCCCTTATTGATCAGGGCTACCTCGTCGCATACATCAGTGACCTCCTGGAGTATGTGGCTGCTCATGAAGATGAGCCTGTCACGCTTCTTCAGTCCCCTGACTATCTGCCTGATCTCTGCCATTCCCCTGGGGTCCAGTCCGGTAGCCGGTTCATCTAGTATGATTATATCAGGGTCGTGCACCAGGGATGCAGCCACGTTTATTCTCTGCTTCATTCCCTTGGAAAACTTGCCGACTCTCTGATCAGCCCATTCAGACATCTTCACTTCTTCCAGCACTTCATCTATTCTTGTCTTCCTCTCACTGGATGGTATTCCCCTTAGATCGGCAATCATGGTCAGCGCTTCCCTCGGGGTGAGAGAAGGATAGATTTCCGGAGTCTCGATGAGGACACCGGCGTCGGCAAGCGCCAGTTTCCTGTTTGACTTTACCGGAATACCGTTGATGTAGCATTCCCCCTCCGTGGGATATATCATGTCAGACAGCAACTTCAGGGTAGTGGTCTTGCCAGCACCGTTGGGTCCCAAAAATCCAACGCACTTGGCCCCTTCCATTTTCAGATCAAGATGATCCAGCGCCGTGAAATTCCCATACTTCTTGGTCAGTTGTACAGTTTCCAAAGTAGGCATTTAATTCATTATCTCCCGACTTTCAGGTGCTTATGGGTTCTACCATAATTTCCACACTGATACATTACTTTATGTAATTGATACAAGCAAGCAGTAACAACTTGCCAACTAAACGAAGAAAGTTGCCTTGCACTGGAGAAATATCACAGTACGGGTCTTCCGGACATGGGGTTCACTCTCTTGACACTAATTCTGACTCGTACTGCCTGACTGTGTACTTCCTCTTCGTGGAGAATGGCCTGAATGGTCTGCCGTTTCCCCTGTAGAACTTGGAGAAAAACTCAACATAGAGAAGTCGTGCCCCCTGTATTCCCGGCTCAAAAACGGCAATCACCAGGTTGAAAATCTGTCCAACTATAAGCAGAACCACGGAGATGACTAGGCCGGACAAAGAATGGAATGTGCTGTGGAAGGGGAGATCGACCATGTATGCAAGTATCACTGAAGCCATGAGAATGCCTACAATCCTGGTGTATGAAAGTATGTGGCTGACTATGGAGGGGATTTCCACAATTCCGTTCCCTCCTTCTGTCACTACTATTGTTATGAAACCGGCTATGATCATTCCTATTGCAAGATACTGTGTAGGAGATGATGATGCGTGGTGGATCAGATTAAGCCCGAATATCGCTGCACCGAGAGCGAGCGCCAGCCAGCCGATCTTTCCCGCCGCTCCCTTCTTGTGCCCGTGTGAGAGTTCATTTATGAAACCAAGTACCAGGCCGAATGAAACCATTATGAGCCCGATGTATCCTGACAGAAGGAGCAGCTTTGACAGGGATGGTTGGACATCTACAAGCGTATAGGGGAGCACCTGGAAGCCAAAGAAGTTGTTGAATATCAGCCCAAAGACGATCGCTGAACTGGAAGCAGGTATAAGCGCCCTGGCAAGTACTCCAAGAGAGTTCTTGCTCATTATGGTGGATACAAATTTCTTAAGTTTACGGGGCACGTGATTCTTTGCACCGGGCTTGAGTTTCCTCAGTATCCATAGAGATATCAGCAGGATTACGAGGCCATAACCGAAATCTCCGACCATTAGCCCGAAGAATATTGGAAACACGATTGCAAATATCAGGGTTGGATCAAATTCTGATTCCTGTGGAAGGGAATAGAACCTTATGAAGAACTCAAAGAGCCTTGCCCTCTTTGGGTTGAAAAGCATTGTCGGCGGTTCTTCCTTTGTTTCCACCGTGCTCAGCAAATACCTGTCGTCTGAGACCCTCTTAAGGGCCTGGTCAATCGTTGCGAGAGATTTCTGTGGGACCCAGCCCTCCATTGCGAATGAGTCTTCGGTGCTTCCGAATTTCTCGACCACTTCGAAAAGCTTGGTTTCAATTTCCAGTTGCTCCCTGATCTGGGCCACCTTGACGTAGTACTGGTCTGACAGTTCGCCTATCTGGGACTCTATTGTCTTGAGGTAGGTATCTATCCCCTTGAGTCTGGCGTCTATTCTCTCAATGTATGACTGAGGAGTACCGCTCATTTCCGGTACTAGCTCGATGGCAATCTCATTCTCTTCTGCATACCTGGCAAGGTTTTCCGTCTTGTCCCTTAGAACTGATACAACGCTGTGAACACCGTCAATTGGAATCACTGCCCCTCCAAGGTTTTTCCTGACAATTTCCGGAAAGTCCTCCTCGAACTGTCCGTTTATGATGAAACACCGGATAGCCCTGGAATCGTAAACCGACAGATCCTGCCCCAGGGGTGCAAGCAATCTGGCAGCAACCAGCTTCTTCTCGAGGTCCCGCTTGTCCTGGAGGAATTCTTCCTCCTGTCTCCTCAAGGGTTCAAGTTTTCCTTCAAGATCAAGTTCCTCATACTGTGAAAATACATCCTCAACCCCGGAGAAATATTTCCTTTCCTCAACCGGCCTTGGTTCCAGTTGCGATTCATATCCCCTTATCTTCTGGAGGTACTGTGAAGCCCTGTAAAAGTCCTCCGGATTCTTTACAGGTGACAGAACCTGACGTATATCATCAGATATACTCTCCATCTGGATGACGCCGAGGTCATGCAGCACGGACACTATGTCATGGTTCTTCGACCGTGCTGCGATCACTCTAATCCTGACCATCTTCTGGGGCTTAAGCATCAATCACTGTTCTCCGCAATCTTCCTGAGTTCTCCCTCAACCATCTTCCTCAGATCGCCGTCGGATACAGAAAGCCTCAGGGACTGGGCTTTCCTTCTCGCCTCTGCTATCACTGCTTCGTTCTTCTCCCTCAACTTTTCAGCATGGGAGTTTATGGACGACTCAAGTTCCTTCCTGAGTTTCGCCTCTTCGGCATCCAGCTTCTCCTTCTTTTCATGAAGCTTCTTCGCGTAGTTCTCCTCAAGTTCCTTCTTCTTGCTCTCAATTTCTCTGGAGGTTTCCTCCTCCTTTTCCTTGATCTGTCTAAGTGTCTCAATGTCCCCTGCCATCAAATCACTCCCATGAATACCGTGAAGATTATTGCTGCGCTTATCAGGAGGTTGACTACCCCGATGTATAGCTTGATCTTGTAGAATTTCCTGAGCACGCTGTTCTTACTCAGATTGTACACTTGCGGTTTCGCCAAATAATCCTTGTTGACATAGTGCATGGGATTCACTCAGAGCGCCTCCACAGCATGCTGCCTTGACTCCATCTTTCTCTTGATTGTCTTGAGGGTGGTGAAGGTATCCCGTTCCATCTCATCAAGCCTCATCCGGATATATTTTGCATTTTCCGTTAGTCTTGGAACCATTATGTTCTCTATTGCGTTTGATCTCCTCTTGGTTCTCTCGATCTCCCTGAGAAGCCTCCTCATTGAGTTTTCCTTCTCTGCAACTTCTATCAGAAGATCGAGGACTTCCTCGAACTTGGAAATGGCCTCATTCACCGGAACTGGTACTGAAGTTGCCCTGTACAGTTCAGAAACAGCCGACTCACCATAGTCGAGTTCGAGTTCAGGGATCCTCACGCCCATTACGTTCCTTGCCCTTATTGAAGCATACGTATTTGCGAACATCAGCGCTATCCTCTCAAGGTTCATATTACCGCTCAATATCTGTGCGACTCTGAGGCTCTCAAGCGCTTCGCCTATCTTATCCCTAAGGCCTTCCCTCAGTCCCTTTACGGTCCTGCTGATCTTGAAGAACTCCATGACCAGCGAAGATCGCTTCATCTTCAGGAGATCCAGCCCACGCTTCGCTAAGCTGATCCTCTTCTTGGTGTTGATCAGTTCGATCCTTGTGGACCTGACATCCTGTGAAACTGCCATCCTTACTCCTTCTTCCACTTTCCGTATCTTTCTATCTGGTCACGCTTTACTCTCTTCATGTCGCCTTCTGGGAGCATGGAAAGGAGTTCCCATCCAAGATCCAGGGTTCTCTCTATCCCCCTGTCCTCGTCCGGACCCTGCCTGACGTATCTGTCCTCGAAGGCGTCTGCGAACTTGAGGTATGACCTGTCGTTTGCGCTCAAGGCCTCTTCTCCCACAATTGCGCTGAGGGATCTCAGGTCTTTTCCGTTTGCGTAAGCGGAATACAGTTGATCAACCACACCGCGGTGATCGTCCCTTGTTCTCCCCTTCCCAATTCCCTGGTTCATAAGCCTTGACAGGGAAGGAAGAACGTTTACGGGTGGGTACACGCCTGCTCTCTGGAGATCTCTGCTCAAGACGATCTGCCCCTCGGTGATATAACCCGTCAGGTCAGGGATTGGATTTGTTATATCATCACCGGGCATAGTAAGTATTGGAATCTGGGTGATGGAGCCCTGCCTCCCTCTTATCTTGCCTGCCCTTTCGTAAATCATGCTGAGGTCAGTGTACATGTACCCGGGGAAACCTCTTCTTCCCGGAACTTCCTCCCTTGCTGAGGATATCTCCCTGAGTGCCTCGCAATAATTTGTCATGTCTGAAAGTATGACAAGTATGTGCATGTTCCTCTCATAGGCAAGATACTCCGCCGTTGTGAGTGCGACCCTGGGCAGAATGATCCTCTCCATGGAGGGATCCGATGAAAGATTAAGGAACAGTACTGATCTTGATATTGCGCCTGTCTTCCTGAACTCGTTTATGAAGTAATTCGCCTCTTCACTGGTGATTCCCATGGCGCCAAAGATAACAGCGAAGTCTTCGTCCTTTCCCAGAACCTTTGCCTGACGGGCAATCTGCGCAGCAAGCTGGTTATGTGGCAGTCCGGAACCGGAGAAAATCGGGAGTTTCTGTCCCCTGACGAGGGTATTACTTCCGTCTATGGTTGATATGCCGGTCTCTATAAATTCGCTTGGTTCCTCCCTTGAGTACGGATTGATGGCGTTTCCCACGATCTCAATCTTTTCTGAGCTCACGATCGGGCTCCCGCCGTCAAGTGGTTCTGAAAGCCCGTTGAAAATTCTGCCAAGCATTTCGTCTGAAACCGCCACTCTCGCAGTGCTTCCGGAAAACCTGACCTTTGTTCCCCTCTGTGTGTCCATTCCGGATGTGGAGCCGAACACCTGTATGACCGCAACGCCCTTTCTGCTCTCTAGAACCTGCCCGGTTCTTGTCTCACCGTTTGGAAGCGTGATCTCCACAATCTCGTTGTAGGCTGCATTCTCCACTCCTTCCACAAAGAGAAGAGGTCCCGAAATGTCTGATATTGACCTGTAACTTACTCCCATCATTTTGACTCACCTGCCAGTTCCTTCAATTCCTTGTCGATTGCAGATACCGCCTGGCTGACATATTTCTCTATGTCCTCTTCCTTGACTTCCTTCATCCTTGATATCTCTTGCCTTGACCTGAGCCCCTGGATCTGAGCCATTGTCAGTCCCTTCTCTATGTAGGAGGATTGCGCGTTTCCAAGGTGCATGATTGCGCTGAGCATCAGGAATTGCTTCTTGGTTGAGCAGTATGTGTCAACCTCGTCGAAAGCGCTCTGTTGCAGGAAGTCCTCCCTGATCATCCTTGCAACGTCAAGCGTGGCTTTCTCCTTTTCAGGAAGGGCGTCATAGCCAACGAGCTGCACGATTTCCTGGAGTTCCGCCTCCTTCTGGAGTATTCCCATTGCCTCCCGGTAAGTTTCCTCCCATTTTGCATTGACGTTGTCGTTGAACCACTTGAACAGGTCGTCCCTGTAAAGTGAATAGCTGTTTAGCCAGTTGAATGAAGGGAAGTGTCTTCTTGATGCAAGAGATGAATCGAGTGCCCAGAACACCCTAGTGACACGAAGTGTATTCTGCGATACGGGTTCGGATGTATCTCCTCCTGGAGGTGATACTGCCCCCACTATGGTCACTGAGCCTCTTCTCTCCTCGGATGATGTGACCACTGAATTCCCGGATCTCTCGTAGAACTCTGACAGCCTCCTTCCGAGATATGCAGGGTATCCTTCCTCCCCTGGCATTTCCTCGAGCCTCCCCGAGATTTCCCTGAGTGCTTCTGCCCACCGTGACGTGCTGTCTGCCATCAGGGCCACGTCATATCCCATGTCCCTGTAGTACTCTGCAATGGTGATACCCGTGTATATGCTGGCTTCCCTTGCGGCCACGGGCATATTTGAAGTATTTGCAATGAGCACAGTCCTTTCCATCAGGGGTCTCTTGGATTTGGGGTCCTCGAGTTCAGGGAAAGTGGTCAGTATTTCAGTCATCTCGTTTCCTCTTTCGCCGCATCCCACATACACCACAATGTCGCTGTCAGACCACTTTGACAACTGGTGCTGCACGACAGTGTTGTGAAGCAGGATTCCTCCGTATCCTCCAACAAAGTTGTAACCGTAGTCCGGGAGGGAGAAGTCATAAACGTCGAATGACCCCGATATCATCTCCACATGCACCACCTCGTCGGCGAAGACCCATTCCTGTTCCGGGAGCAGGTCAACTGTGCTTTCTTCAAGTATTAAGGCTGAAGCATTCCACTTGAGCAGGTTGACTGCTGAGGCAACTTCCGCTTCCTCGAACGCAGGGGCTGCTGAACCCGGAAAACTCTCCATATTGGGAGTTATCATGGAATTTTGGGTTATGACCGAGTGAAGTTTCCTGAATTCGCTGCTTGCAGCCACAGATACCTTGTACTCAGCGTGGGTTGTATTCCTTTCAGATGACCGGGAATGCATTATCCCGAACCTGGTCAACAGGTACGAAATCTGAAGTTCAATTTCACTGTTGGAGATGTGGAAATCTGTGCCCCTTCCATTGAAGGAAGCTGTGCTTGCACAGTAAGCGGATAGAAACGCAGACAATGTCTTTCTGCCTGAACTCAACACGGAGTCGGGAATCCTTCTGGAAGAGGCGTCCAGTCCCATGCCGAAATCGAGCAGGAATTCCTCAAGACGCCTGCTCTTGACTAAAGCGCTTGACAAGGTATCCTTCCCTGATATGACCTTGCCATCACCGCCGAAGATGTCCAGGGAAATTTCCAAAAATCTTTCCAGTAGTCTTTCGTTCGCGCTATTGAGAATGATGGTTTCATCTTCTCCGATGGACCCCCCGGAAATAAAGTAGGCAAGCAATTCTGCCAGTTCCGTGGTTAGGGCCCACGACGATGGATCGCCAGTCTCTTCAGTATGGCGGTCGTCGAAAGGAACCTGACGCGCAGAAAGAATGAAGTCACCTTCTGACAGTCCACCCGCCTCTGTTTCCCTTATCTCTCCCTGCCCCGCCACCTTAAACAGTTTGTGCACCGGGGTAACTGTTACCTTTCTTCCTGATCTTGTCCTGATCTCCACAACCGAATCACTCTTTCCCCTGTAAAGCAGGTCGGTCTCACTCCTTTCCATTCTTCCATTATTGAATGAGTAGAGTTCCAGAGGCTCTGAAAGCCTTATGAATTCCTCTCCGTCGATCGTTTCGCACTTTCCCTTGGGTGAAAGATCGTTGTAGATATCCCCTATTCTCTTGATAGTTCCGTCCCCCATGAGTACGGGGGTGTCTCCGGTTACGCACTTCCCGGAACCGAATGGTCCAGGAGATGCAACTGTGCCTCCCTTGGCAACTGGGAAGAATGTGTCTATCACCCTCTGTCCAGTAACCAGTGGTTCATTGGGTGGGAGCTTGCGGAGAACACGTCTTGGGTCCCTTACAGGCCACTCCTGCTTGAGCCTGATCTCCTCTTTCCTGCTGCCAGTATCAATCTTGCATACGACCTGAGAGACGGTAAATTCTCCACCCTTTATGTCGATGACTTTTCCCTTTACTCCGAACGGGACCATGATCTTGTGTTCTATGATCCCTGTTTCCTTCACTGTACCCAGGATATCTCCCTGGCTCACTTCAGTTCCCGCTGATACAACAGGCTCGAATTTCCACTTCTTCTGTTCGTCAAGCGGCGTTGCTGTGATCCCTCTCTGTATGAAGTCACCGCCATTCTTCTTGATAACATCCAGGGGCCTCTGGATTCCATCATATATGGATGTCAGAAGGCCGGGTCCAAGATCGACGGAAAGGGGTCTTCCGGTATTCTCAATCTTGTCTCCCGGCCTTATTCCACTCGTATCCTCATATACCTGAATTGTTGCAGTATTGCCGGAGAGACGAATGATTTCCCCCACCAGTCCCATTTCTCCTACCCTCACAACGTCATACATCCTAGCGTTATCTATTCCCTCTGCGACCACTACGGGCCCGGAAACTTTGATTATTTTTCCCAATGCAATTCACTCTCCAATATCCACACCCAGTACTCTCTTTGCAAGTTTGTTGACTGACTCTTCTTCCGTACCGCCCGGAAGTGGCAGAAATACCACCAACGGGTCAGTCAGGAGTTCAAGGCGGTGCAGGTCCCTTCCTATGAATGGCCTAACCGACTCTGACACTATTATCATTGAATGCTTCCTGTCTGAGACAATCTCGTTCAGTTTTGCTGCTGCCTCTTCCCCAGTGAGTTCAAAGGTATCCTCTATGCCCACAAGGCGAAATCCTATCGCAACTTCTGTCTCGCCTATTACCGCTATGCCTTTACCAGCCAGTGTTATCCACCCCTCATCTCAATGCCGGCAATGCTGAGAATTCTCTCCCTGGGAAGCTTAAGAGCTTTTCCCAGTACGATAGCCCTCATGACCTCCCTTTCCATTTCAGACATCAGGATGAAGGCGAAAATTGAAGTCAGTGACAGTGCGGAATACGAGATTGCGTCGATGCTTCTCCCATATATCGCCTTCTTTGCCTGCAGTTCAAAGTCGACTATAGTGGCGGGATATGCATTGCCCTGCTGAATCACCAACTCCGATGCTTTCTTCAGTGAGCTTTCCATGTTCTCCTGGTGGAGTATCTCCTCAATGTTCTCGGGTTTAACTGAACCGCCATTAATCAGGTGTGTCCTGATGAGGTCGTGATCCACATGAAGTTTAATTGACTTCAGGAGAAGGGTTGCATTCTTGAGGTCTATCTGTTCCTTGAAGTATCTTCTTACTGAGCCTTCATCTCCGTTGAAATACTTGAGAGATGACATTACGTCCTCAAGATAGAAGTTGTCCATTGTGCTGAAAATGAACGAAACATCATTGGTCTTCCTGTACTGGTCAAGGGCCTGCATCGCCCTGAGCCCAAATGGAAGCCTCGATATGCTTTCAATTACAGACTCTATGGAACTGAGATTCATAAGGGACCTGAATTCCTCCCTTTTCATCCTTCCGCCGAAGAGCCCCGAAGGAACATCCCTGAAACTCATGATGAATTCTTCCGTTTCTTTCAGATCATACCCGATAAACTTGGAAGACAGGATTGTCTTGACGTTCTCGATATCCCACTTCGAGAAGTATGATTCAAGGAATTTTCTTGCTGCAGGAGGTGGAGCCTGCATAGCCTGCCTGTTTTTTTTTATCAGATGCCTGTTAATGGCCATTTCCAGTAACCTGGTGCCTGAGCTGAATGCCGAGAGCGCATCCAGATCTTCCCTGTATGATGTTGTGGATAGCGCCTGAAGAATTTCTTCCGGGGTCTTGTCGATGAGACTCTTCATAAAGTCCTGGTTCAGAAATTCAAGTCTGAGCACCTTCAGTCTTCCATAGCTCCCCGCGTAAGTTCTGTCCATGGTTACCCCACAAATTTTCCAGCTATATGTTCAGATATCTTCTCCCTGATATACTTTGATATTGCGGGAAGTGTCAGGTCGATTTCACGCTTACCGTCCGCGCTCTGGAAGATAGCCCCGAACCTGATCCCCTCGCTTACAGGAACAGCCTTGAACGCATTTGTCTCAAGCGCCACTTTATCCTTGGAATCGACTAGTACTGTAACATCCTTACCTAGAATCTTTACCGCTGATTCGTGCATCTTGATCAGGGTACTCTCATATTTCTTCCCTTGAAACTCCCTGGTGAGCATCTGATCTGCCCTTGCAAGCGCATCTGAAATCAGTTCTGATCTCCTCTGATTAAGAATTTTCCTTGATTCAAGTGAGGCTATGTCGGCCGATCTTCTCTCCATGACCTTGAATTCTTCTTCCCTCTGGATCATATAGCTGATCCTCAGATCCTCGATGCCCTTTGCGATCTCGTGATCAATGGCCTCGCGTTTCTTCTGGAATTCTCCCTCCAGATGCAAAAGTTCCTGCTTTTTTCTCTCCTCTATCTCGAGAAGGATGTTTTCAAGTGTCATCAGAATTCTTCAGAGTATACCCAGATAGATCAGAATACCGAATGCCAGTCCTATAATCCACAATGTCTCCGGGATAACAAACAGAAACAGTACCTGCCCCAACTTTTCTGGTTTCTCAGCTATGATGCCCATCCCTGCCGCTCCTATGCCCTGCTGAGCCATGCCTGTCCCTATCAATCCGCCAGCCAATGCGATTGCAAACGCTATGGATGCGTATATGTCTGCTGCCATTTGAGTGCCTTCCACAGGCTGATCTAACTACAATATATTAAAGTGAGTACTCGGATTATCATCCGAGGTTTTCCCAAAACCACCCAATTTTCAATGATTTATCGGAATGATTGTGAAATTCAGGCAGAATAGCTTCAGATTCACCCTGATGGGGGCAATTTCATCCCCATTCTTGCTGTATTTTTCCTGAA
>JAJYRT010000182.1 GCA_021793945.1 Thermoplasmata archaeon | reverse complement strand
TAGATCGGGGTATCTATTTCAACAATTCAATAGAAGTGTTGATGGCGACAAGGATAATGTACCGTAATGTTCAGATGCACCCACAGACAAAGTAGTTTTTCCAGAAGAGATGTGACGTGATAAAGTGCAGAATCAGGCCATCATTAAAGAATAGTCCCTGCAAAGTCGTATTTCATAATAATTTTGTTGTGCAACCGAACCTAATCCTGCAAAATTCTCTCGTCAAGTGATTTATTTTTTATTGTATCTTTGGCACGGAGTAGCACATCTTCCCTTGGCATCCGCCATGAGTTTAAAAGTTTCATTCTTTTCTCTTTTGCATACAAAATTTCTTGACTACTGACAGATGAGAATTCAGGCGGTTTGTGATAATCGAGAGGTATATCTTTCCTTACCTTCTCGCCTACCACAGCATAGGAATCCTTCCAAGACTTTCCAGATTGAAAGATAAAGAATGCCTCCGCAGTCGCATTTATGGAATTTTCCATTGAATTCCTGGCCTTTTTCTCGTCGATCTTGAATTCCAACATGAAATCCTGTAGGTGATTGAGAATCTTCTCGCATAAGATAACAAATTCTATGGTTTTGTCCTTTGATACCTGGAATTCTCTGTGATAACCAGATCCTTTATTCATTAGGATCGTGGCAGTTGAAACACAGCGCCCTATAGATTCGGAGGCGTAGCCTTGAACCATTTCCAGAAAGTCTGGATTCCTTTTGTTTGGCATCAGTGAGCTGCCTGTGGAAAACCCATCCGGTAGTATTATGAACGCCGCATCCCCTGCGCTGAAACTTATAAAGTCCTGGGATATTTTAGATAAAAAGATCATTATTCTCAGAAGGAGTGTTGAGACGTCCAGATCGTCAATGCCGCGGTAAAAACTTCCAGCCATTGGATTTTGTGCGTTGGACTTGAAACCAAGACTTTTGGCCACGATCTTGAAATCTATCGGTGAAAGTGAGCCAAATCCAGAACCATAACCAAGTGGTGAAATAACTGAAAATTTTTCAGATATGTCGAGAGCATCCAGCGACATATCTAAGAATATCCTGGAGAAATAGTCGAAATATGTGGAAATCATAATTGGCATTGCCTGGCGATTGTGAGTGTAACCTGGCATCGCTCCACTGAAATCTACTTTGCGAGTCATCATTGTCTCTGAAAGAGTTGTGAGATATTGTGAAATTTTGAGAAGGTGGTCAATGTAGAACGACTTTATGTCCATGTGGCTCTGCTCGTTCCTTGAAAGAAATATGCGTAGATTCTTGTATGCATTACCACCATTTCCCTTCAGGTACTCTTCTACAAACCCATGCACATCTTCAACGGCTGGATCTATGGTTACCTTATTCCCGAGCAAACGCAAGAGTCCGGAAAGTATTGTATCGCTATCTTCTGCAGAAATGAGGGATTCTTTTCTTAATTGCAACTGGTAAGCAAGAAGAGAGACTATTTCGTAGTCCAAGAGCATGGAGTCGATCTGCGTATCCACAACTGTCATGATGTCGGAAAGATCCTTACCTGCTTCTTCTGATACTCCACCACTCCATATCTTTGTCATTGCTTCACTCTTCAATGATGATTTCATCGAACTGCTTCTTCCTTACCTTCCTTGTTGTAATTGTCTGGCTCCCGAAAACGTATATGAAACCTGGGGCTTTGCTCTGGTCAAATGTCTGGTTCTTCCCATATGTAGACATGAATATGTCATAAAGTGAGTTTGTGCTTTCAACCCCCGCCGGAATGACATTCCCTTTATATAACTTGAGTTTGACTGTTCCGTTTACAACCGCATTTATGCTTTGCTGGAATCTCTTTATGTGATCCATGGCAGGATCAAACCAAAATCCACTATAAACCATATCCGCAAACTGCTGATCCATGACCTTTTTCAACTGGCTTTCCTTCTTGTTCAAAACAAGGGACTCAAGATATTTGTGTCCGCTTATTATTGTGATAGCGGCCGGGCATTCGTAGAATTCGTGACTCTTTATGCCTACAACCCTATCCTCTATCATGTCAATTGCACCAACTCCACTCTGACCTGCTTTATAGTTCAATTCAGTAATCAGGTCGCTGAGCAGCATTGGCTTACCGTTGAGTTCAACTGGCAGTCCTCCATTGAATGTAATAGATACAACTTCCGGCTTCTCCCCTGATCTTTCAACAGGCAGAACCCACCTGTATGCATCTTCTGGAACTCCTTCGTCTATGAATTCCATGCTTGAACCTTCAACTGACCTGCCCCACAAATTCTCGTCTACAGAATATTTCCCTCCATAGGGTATCTCTATATTCCTCAATTTGGCATACTCTATTTCCTCGTCCCGGTTCATGTTCATTTCCCTGACCGGTGCAATCACTGTAAGATTTTCATTCAGCGCCTTTATGGAAACTTCAAACCTCACCTGATCGTTTCCTTTTCCTGTTGATCCGTGAACAACGGTGGTGCATTTGTTTTGTTCTGCGAATTTCACTGCCTCCATTGACATCAGAGGCCTTGCAAGGCTTGTAGAGAGAGGATATTTATCCTGGTACAGCCCGTCGTTCATTATCCCATGCGCCACGAAATCATCGGAAAACTTCTTTGTAACGTCTTCCGTAATTGTCTTCACGGCTCCAAGCTTTTTTGCCTTTTCTGCTATCCGCTGCAAGTCGTTTTTTTCCTGTCCAACATCGAGTGTTAGAGTTACGACGTCAAGATTCAGTTGTTCCTGTAACCATTTTATCATTACTGAAGTGTCTAAACCACCAGAATACAACAGAAGTGCTTTTTCCTTCATAAATAGTGATTTACCATTGGCATATTAAATTAGTTAAATATTATGTCATTTTTAATGTTATAATTGATTTACACTCATAAACAATGTTAAAATATACATACATTATGTCGATTTAATGAAAAAAAATGTTAACGAGAAAGTCACGATTGAAAGCAGGGTTGCAAGATTCCTTACGGAAAACCCGGATTATATGCTTTCATTGAGAGCTGGAGTGGTCAACGTCAGCAAACTGGCACAGCTCATATTGAAAGAAAATGACGACCTCAATCCCATATCTGTCAGAGCAGCACTGAACAGATTTAAGAGCAGAGGTAACGGAGAAACTGGCAAAAGCAAGGCAGACGACCTTCTAAAGAAGAGTAAAATCTCATTACAGGACAAAATATGCGTTGTTACGTCAAAAATTCCTCAGAACATGAAATACATATCCGCAACGTACCTCCAGGATAATATCGTTTATATTGTAGATGAGATAAAAAGCAAAATACCACCGGTCTCCCAGGGTATTATAGTCGACAGGGATGTCAGCATGATCCATATATTCTCAACGAGAGAGATAGAGAAGACGCCTGGTTTTGTAATGCGAATAACACACAAGCTCTTTGCACGCGG
>JAJYRT010000023.1 GCA_021793945.1 Thermoplasmata archaeon | reverse complement strand
TGGCTTCACCCATTCCGTATGAAACTACGAGTGCGATCGCAGGAATAAAGAACAGAAGAAGATTGTTGAATCCTATGAATAACATTACGATAAGTAATAGGAAATATAGAGTCGTAAACATTGGATACGTTTTTCTGTAAAATGGAAGGTACGCAGATGGTATTATCGTGGCCAAAAAAGCAGCGAATGCGCTCAAGTATTCCGGAAGAATCCACGAAAAAGGAAGGCTGTATAATCTCACCATCAGAAGGAAGAGAGTAACTGCAAGCGAAAGTATGGATAAGACTATGCAGATTGCAGTTTCAGCAAGCTTTTTCTTTGAATGTTGTTCCATGTTAATCCTTCGCCTCTTTTTATGCTATGATTCTATTTAATGTCTAACTCGCCACATATTGTAAAATAGTGTTTCCAGTTTTAAGCCTTGCAATAGTAATTTTCTGTGGAATTCCTATAATTTTTGGCACTTATACATGACAAGGGGTGTCAGATGTAATTACACTGAGAACCCATGTCCTCAAAGCTGGTACGAAAGTGATTACATTATACACTTCATTCAAGCTTATGTATTGCCTGAAAAGAGCGAAATATTCGAGGAAATATACTTATATCGTATAACGATACTTGACCCATGCTGTATGGGTATATTCCTCTGCTCATAATCCTGATTCTACTCATAATTGCACTTGGAGGTCTATTCGCTATCCTTCCCTCATTCAGTCAAAACAGGTTTGGCAGTGGAAAACACATCAGTTTCAAGGTAAAAGACATAATCTCCAACATGGTAAATGTCAACAGCCCCCCAGTCAGGGATACAACTTATCTTGAAACATACGAGACCGGCGAGGTTTCAAAGGGAGATATAGGTAAGTTCGTTAATATTCAATACTACATAGTAGTGTTATTATTTGTTGTGTTTGACGTGGATATGGTTCTTCTTCTTCCATGGGCATTTGATTTTAAGAATCTAGGCGCTATTCCATTTCTGGAGACACTTGTATTCCTTGCAATGCCTCTCTTCGCCGTGTATTATGCATTCAAGGAAGGTTATATGGAGTGGTTGAAGTGAAAACTGGAGACGGCGGAGTAATAACCACCAAACTGGAGGAAGCGATGGAATGGGGAAGGAGCAATTCGCTCTGGCCTCTTACATTCGGGCTTGCATGCTGCGCCATCGAAATGATGGCTACTCAGGCATCAAATCTTGATATTTCCAGGTTCGGAAGCGAGATATTCAGGAATTCCCCCAGGCAATCGGATCTCATGATTGTGGCCGGGACAGTTACGAAAAAAATGGCTCCCAGAGTGAGGAGAATCTATGATGAGATGCCATACCCTAAGTACGTTATAGCCATGGGGGCTTGCGTTGTGCAGGGCGGCCCTTACGTAGAAGGTTATTCAGTTGTGCTGGGTGTCGACAGGGTCGTGCCGGTAGATGTATACGTACCGGGATGCCCTCCCACTCCTGAGGCCCTAACCTACGGTATCATAACCCTCCAGAAGAAAATAAGGGGCGAGACTGAGAGGTGAATTATACGGTTCAGGTTATTGGAGAGACTGTCGGAAAGGATGGAAGAAAGATTATCAAGGTTACCAAGGAAAATTTTCTAGATCTCATGAAAGATCTCAGGAATCAGGGATTTGATCACCTTTCCCTTATCACGGGTGTGGATCGGAAGGATTTCATGGAAATTGTATACCATCTGCATTCCATGAATACTAACGAGTATGTTGTCGTCAAGGTGGAGACGAGGGACTACAAAATTCCCAGTGTGACAGGACTCTGGAAAAGTGCTAACTGGGACGAAAGGGAGCAGTACGACCTGCTTGGCATCATTTTTGAAGGGCATCCGAACCTCAAGCGTCTGTTCCTTCCGGAAAGTTGGGTTGGTCATCCTCTGAGGAAGAATTACGACATGAAGAAAACCCAGTACATTAACATGGACGAGGAGGGAAATGATTACGCCACCTTCGATGAGAGGGGTGGGTGGTAATGCCCTCATCAGAATGGGTTGAATTGAATTTTGGCCCGCAACATCCATCAATGCATGGTGTTCTGCGGCTGAAGGCAAAGCTGGATGGAGAAATAGTCAAGGAGATTGAGCCAGTCATTGGCTATCTGCACAGGAACGCTGAGAAGATATGCGAAATGACATACTTCAATGACAACCTGATCTATTTTGACCGGATGGATTACGTCGGTGCTATGAACATGGAGGTCGGCTATCTTGAGGCTGCCGAGAAACTTCTTGACATAAGCATATCTGAAAGGGTAAAATGGATTCGGGTCATAATGGCTGAACTCAGCCGGATTGCTGCCCACCTCGTATGGGCAGGCGCCTATGGACTGGATCTTGGCATGCTTACACCATTTTTCCACTGCTTCATTGAAAGGGAAAAACTCCTTACAATTTTCACGGAAGTATCTGGATCAAGGCAGGAAGTCAACTACATGTGTGTGGGTGGCGTTTACCAGGATATTACTGAAAAGGCTATCGCAGAAATTGAGGATTTCGTCAGGGAGTTCCCAAAGAGGCTTAAGGACATTTTCAATATGTTCATGAAGAATGATATTTTCCTGTCCAGAACCAAGGGAATAGGAATTCTTGACAAAGAAACAGCCATCAGTTATGGCGTAACTGGACCGATGCTAAGGGCATCGGGCGTAGAATACGATGTCAGGAAAGCCGAGCCATACCTTGTGTACGATCAGGTGAATTTCGACATCCCTGTTTCTTATAAGGGGGATAACCTCGCCAGGGTTCTGGTAAGGTTCGAGGAAATGAGGCAGTCGCTCAAGATTGTGGATCAGGCTATAAAGAAGATTCCGGAGGGGCCATACTTCAACCCGAAGGCAAAAAAATCGCTAATGATAAGGATGCGTGGAGAGGGGGACGTTTACGCGCGTACAGAGGCGCCAAAGGGAGAATTCGGTGTTTATATTGTTGGCGACGGGGGAGTCAAGCCGTACAGGGTACGGGTCAGAAGCCCAAGCCTGAGGAATCTATCAGTCCTTCCTGAACTGGCAAAAGACGTTATGATAGCCGACATGATAGCAATATCAGGCACACTTGATCTTGTATTCGGGGAGATAGACAGATGAATATATTATTGAGACTTCAGGAATTATTCTCGCCTCTGGGCCATCTTGCATCATATATACTGGCTTACATATTCGAGAGCCTGTTTCTTGTAATATTCGTAACGATAAGTCTTATTGTTGTGATATATGTTTTCAGGAAATACATGGCCAGGATACAGCAGCGTATCGGGCCAAACAGGGTAGGTAAGTTCGGGTTGCTTCAGCTTATAGCTGATGCCCTGAAATTAGTCGGCAAGGAAAACATCCTTCCAAAGAACAGGGATGACCTTCCATATAAGCTAGCTCCAGCTGTAGTATTCGTTTCCCTCGTACTGGCTTTTACAATACTTCCATACGGCGATTTTTTTTATCTAGGTTCCTTCACGGTTACACATTCCGAGGTCACTATCATCCTCCTGTTTGGGATTATAGCTATAATGCCAATCGGTGAGGTCCTGGCAGGCATAAGCTCAGCAAACAAATACGCCCTTCTTGGTGCTCTCAGGGCAGTTGCCAAGGATGTTTCGTTTGAGATACCCATGATGCTGTCAGTCCTGGCGATAGTAATGATGGCATCTGCGAGAACTCCAAGCTCATTGAGTCTGGAATCTATACTATCCAGTGAATTGCTCCCTTATGGTATACTGGAACCCATCGGTCTCTTCGTATTCTTCATCTCGATGGTCGCAAGGGCATCGTACACGCCATTCGATCTTGGAGAGAGCGACAGTGAACTTGTTTCAGGCCATAGCACCGAATATTCAGGTATGAGGTTCGGGATGTTCTACATGGGAATGTTTGGCAGCATCTTCCTTGGATCACTCATAGTTTCTATTCTTTACCTCGGAGGGCCAAGCGGCCCTCTTGAATCCAGCCTGGGTTTCATCTGGCTCATCATCAAGGCAGCAATACTCGTTCTCATATCGTTTACAGTATGGCTCTCGATGCCGAGGATCCGTATTGATAAATTCATCAACTTCGGCTGGAAATACCTGATTCCCATAGCCATGATCAACCTGATCCTGGCTGGGATCATTACTCTGGGGTGGGGCCTGTGATTGAGGTAAAAGAACCAAAGAAAAAGATTCCTGTAGTGGGAATGATAAGCGGAATGCTGACTGTTTCAAAGTACATGTTCAAGAAGCCTGTTACTGTCCAGTATCCTGAACAGAAGCCAGAGTTGCCTGACCGTTTCAGGTTCAGGATATTCCTGAAGCTGGACGACTGCGTTGGATGCACGCTGTGTGAACAGGTATGCCCAAATCATAGCATAAACATGCAGAAGGTTGATCGGGAAAACCCAAGGAACAAGAGAAAGATTTACCCGGACGTTAACTTCGGGACATGCACTGTCTGCAGGAATTGCCAGGAGATATGCCCGACAGAGGCAATATACCTTGACAAGGAATTCGAGACAGCCAGGACAAGAAACAGCTTCACATACTCTCCCGAGGAGCTGGCGCTGAAGGAAAATGAGGTCATAAAATGATAGACACCATAATCATCGTGATTTTCGGGATCATAATGATAGTCTTTGCAGCACTTGCGGTGAATTCAAAGAAAATAGTCCATTCCGCTGTCTGGCTGATGATGTTCCTTTTTACCATAGCGGCTTCCTTCATCTTTCTTGGTGCGAGCCTTGTCGGTGCAATCGAGCTTCTTGTTTTTGTCGGTGCAATCGTAACTCTGCTGGTATTCACGCTTATGCTCACTGGAGGTAAAGAGGTTGAATAAAAAGGCAGCATTTTCAGTCACCCTGATATTTATAATCGTTTTTCTGTATGAAGTTATCCAGATAACTGGCTCAGAATATGTATTCACTCCGCAGTCTCAGGTAATTTCCCAGATAAGCACAGGCCTGTTCAACTCATATCTTTTGCCATTTGAACTGATCTCTATGATTCTTGTGGGCAGCATAATAGGAGTTCTCTATATCGCAGGGAGGAGTGACTGATGGATCTTTTCATCGTAACAGCGATCTCGATGATCCTTTTTGCCATTGGTCTTTACGGCATAATGACGTCCAATATAGGGATCAAGATGCTCATCTCCATAGAGATACTGATCAACGCCGCAATGCTGAATCTTGTTGCAGTTGCTGTTAATTTTTCATCGGTTGACCCTCTTATACTCGCCCTCTTTGTAATAGCCATCGCGGCCGCTGAATCCGTTATCGGCATCAGCCTTTTGACCGCAATATACAGGAAGTATGGCAAGGTCTCGCTTTCCCTCCTCCGGGAGATCAGGTGGTAAAAATGTACATATTTGCATGGCTCATATTTATTCTTCCATTGATATCATTCCCCCTTGCGCTTTTCATAGGAAAATACAGAAGGAATCTTGCTGGCATCATAGCATCATCATTGATCGGACTTTCCCTGGTCTTTTCAGTCCTGACCTATTTTTACGTCGAGAATAACGGCATAATCTACGAGAGCTTCCACTGGTTTTCCAATATAAATTTCGGAATCTACGTAGATAACCTTACGCTGATAATGCTACTGATGGTATCATTTGTATCCCTGATGATTCAGCTGTTTTCCATATATTACATGAAGGATGATCCCAACAGGCATGTTTATTTCGCGGAAACTTCCCTTTTCACCGCCGGCATGCTCGGACTTGTGGAGTCGTCTAACCTGGTTTTCTTCTTCCTATTCTGGGAACTGGTAGGACTCTGTTCATACCTGCTCATCGGCTTCTGGTTTTTCAAACCAAATGCAGCATCTGCAGCAAAGAAAGCGTTCATAGTGACGCGTGTAGGCGATCTACTATTTCTCCTAGGAATGGCAGTTCTATACACCTCGCTCTCAGGTTCCTCATTGCTTTCCCCGGGGCAGAGTCCCCTGAGCATACCAATAATCATCAATCTAATATCATCCAACTCGGCCGGGTTCGTCTCGGCTGTTGGATCGACTAATCTTGGCATCATAACCCTTCTATTTCTTGGAGGAGTGGCAGGCAAATCATCCCAGTTCCCACTGCATGTCTGGATACCGGATGCAATGGAGGGCCCAGCAACAGTATCTGCTTTGATACATGCCGCAACGATGGTAACTGCTGGAATATACCTGGTTGCGCGTGTTTTCCCCCTTTATGAAGTAGCCCCTCCATATTCACTGATCACTGTAGCGGTTCTTGGGGCATTCACTGCACTGTTTGCTGGAATCCTTGGCATAGTGATGAATGACATAAAGAGGATACTGGCCTATTCCACTATCAGTCAGCTGGGTTACATGCTCGCTGCCATAGGGTTGTCTGGGATAATAGGGTCCATTGGAGTCTCACTTGGGATGTATCATCTCATTGTGCACGCAATGTTCAAGGCCCTTCTCTTCATGTCTGCAGGCGCCATAATGATAGCGCTCATGGATCTCAGGAACGTCAAGGAGATGGGAGGGCTGTGGCGCAAGATGCCAGTTACTGTTTCCTTAATGTTCATAGGAGTTATTACGCTTGCTGCCCTGCCTCCCACCGCGGCATTCTTCTCAAAGGATGCGATCATAGCCGGCGCATGGGAATACTTCTCCCTTTCCAACGGCAGCATCATATACCTGCTTCCCTGGATATTCCTGACAATTGGCGCTTTTCTCACTGCGATCTACACATTCAGGATGTTCTTCCTGGTGGCTCTGGGAAAGCCGAGGTCTCATCTGGCTGAGCATGCAAAAGACGCTCCACTGATTGCCCTGATCCCCCTGTTCTTTCTTGCCGCGTTATCCCTCATACTCGGTGTGTTCCAGGGAGGATTCTACAACTTCATCTACCCGGTATACGGGGTAATAGACCCAAGCAGTGTCATCATATACAGTGCGCCGGGGATCGTGCAGTACATCCCGCTGATACTTGCGTTTTTCGGCATTCTGATAACTTACGTTGTCTATGGAACGGAGAGATGGAAGCACATGGATGTATCAAAGAGCTGGTTCTACAGGGTCGCAAAGGAGAAGTTTTACCTCGATTACCTCTTCACAAGACTCATCGCAGAACGAACCATCATCCCGGTCTCAGGTTCCATAGCAGATGTAGAGTATTCATACAACGCAGGAATAGAGAAGTTTGGGAGCAAGTCCCTCAGTTTTGGGAGTTTCCTGAGGAAAATGCAGACTGGACTTGTTGAGAACTACTTCCTTGTGATAGTTCTGGGAATGACACTTGTATTCATTGTTCTCATAATAGGGGGCGCTTTCTGATGTTCATGCTTGCAATTTTCATCGTGCTGATTCTCCTATCCTTCGCCACTTTTTTCATGCATGCACGGGCCGGAGTTTTTGCAAAGAGTTCCGCGGCCCTGATACTCATACTAACAGTGGTTTACGCGTTTCTCAACTTTTCCGGGACGCAAACAGGTGGCTTCACTTCAGAAAGCACATTCGCCTTTGCATCTGGAATTGGCATTTATTTCTCAATAGGCGTCGATGGACTTACTGTTTCACTTCTTATTCTCTCAGCGGTAATATCCCTGATTGCCCTGCTCATAGCGAACAGGAAGGAATACACCGCGTCTTTCTACGGCCTCATGCTGCTAACTGAAACCGGGCTGTTCGGCATTCTGCTTTCCAGAGATTTCCTGTTTTTCTACATATTCTGGGAAATTGTCCTGGTGCCGATGTACTTCATAATTGGGAGATTTGGCGGCGAGAGGAAGGATACAGTTTCCCTAAAGTTCTTTGTGTATACTCACTTGGGGTCAGTGTTCATACTCCTATCCATACTTACGCTGTTCAGCTATTACTACAGCTATTCTGGTGTATTCACCCTTCAGATGAGCACCTTACTCAATTCAGCTTTCATAAACAATTCCGGTTATCTCCCTCTATTCTGGAAAGATTTCATGCTCTTTGGTTTCCTCTTGGGATTCCTGGTCAAGCTGCCATCATTCCCGCTTCATTCATGGTTGCCGGATTCATACACAACCGCTCCCTACCCAGCCACTGTTATGCTTGCCGGCGGTCTCTCCCTTATGGGTGGGTACGGTCTCTTCGGGATCCTTCTGCCAATATATTCCACAATTAGCAGTACCGTCCTGTGGGTCATGATTGCTCTGGGAATTATCAGCCTGCTCTACTTCGCCTTCACCGCGATGTTTCAGATGAACATGAAAAGGATGATGGCGTATGCGAGTGCGTCTGCCATGGGGTTCGTGACCATATCATTTGCTGCGGGCATACTTGACAGCACCCTTTCCATAAGGAGTATCGAGCTATCCGGGGGCATTTTCCAGATCGTGGCGCACGGGATAATAATGGCTCTCATCTTCTCAGTGCTGTATTTCATAACCGAAAATACAGGCAAGGAGAACATCTACCAGATGGGAGGAGTCCACAGGGAAATGCCATGGCTCTCCTCATTCCTTCTTGCCGGTTTCCTGGCATCACTGGGATTGCCCGGGCTTGCGGGTTTCATCGGTGAATTTTCCATTGTGGTTGGAATGTTCCAGACAGTGGGGTGGCTGATATTCTTTGTTATACTTGCAATGATAATAACGGCGTCATATCATATCTGGACTGCACAGCGATCCCTTTATGGTGCTTACAATGAGAACCTGGGAAAAATCAAGGATGCTTCTCGGAGTGAAATTGCCATACTTGCATCAGTTACTCTCGTAATCTTTGTTCTTGGGGTCTATCCAAACCTGATATTTGGAATAATTAGCGCTTACGTTGGAGGAATTATATGAACATATTTTCAAGCATCACATACACGCTGCACGCTGCATCACAGGCATCGCTCTATTATTATCCGCTTATTTTCCTTGGCATTGTCGCATTTGTCATGCTGGCACTCGGTATAAGGAACATAGACAGGAAAGTTTTTGCGGGGATCACATTCGCAGCTGTCCTGATCTCAATGATAATGATACTTCTCGATCCATATGATGAAGTCGTTGTCGGGAACAATGCACTCCTGTTCAATAGATTCACGATGTTCTTTGCAGTCATACTCATAATTTCGGTGCTTTACATAATTTTCCCTGCAATCAGGGGGCTGAAGTCCAAGCCCGAAATCTTCTATGCCACACTTCTGTTTGTGCTTATAGGAATGCTCGTATCGGCTTTCAGTTATAACCTGATAATAATATTCGTAGCCTTTGAGGCAGTGAGTCTGGGGACATACGTGCTTGCAGGGTATGGCAAGCAGAAGAGACATCTGGAGGCATCTGCCAAGTATTTCTTCACAGGAACCATTGGAACTGCGTTCACAGTTTTCGGGCTCTCATTTTTTTACACAGCTACCGGGACTTTCAGCCTGACCAGCGAGGTCATATCATCTTCACCGGCCATGCTCATTGCACTGATCTTCCTTCTCATCGGTTTTGGATTCAAACTGGCGATCTTCCCCATGCACCAGTGGGCAATTGATGCTTACGACGGTACCGAGAACAGTGTATCCGCATTCCTGTCAACCGGCACCAAGATCCTTGCATTCATGATTCTGATCAAGATATTCCTTGTTGGATTTGCAGGCGATTATCATGACATCTTCCTCCTGTTCGTAATACTTTCAGTGTTCTCCATGACATACGCCAATTTGGCAGCGCTCTCACAGAATAATCTAAAGCGTCTTCTTGCTTACTCAAGCGTCGCCCAGGCAGGCTATCTTATTCTTGTCATAGCGCTTGTAGGCTACACGGGCATAGGAAACGTTGCCTACGTAGCAATCGCAGCCGGGATGTTCTATTCCCTTGTTTACATTTTCATGAAGGGAGGTTCGTTCCTCGCCATGAACCTGGTTAACAGGGAAAGCGTGTCTGTTAGCGACGTATCCGGACTTGCAAGGAAGTCTCCCGTTACCGCACTGAGCTTCGCAATACTTCTGATGGGGCTTGCCGGCATACCATTCACGGGCGGGTTCACGGCAAAGTATTATCTTTTCCTCTCGCTGATAGAGGGTAACCTCTGGTGGCTTGCGGTAATAGCGATACTCAATAGCGCGATTTCAGTGTTCTATTATTTCAGGGTAATAATGTTCATGTTCTGGAAGGAACCTACCGAAGAGGATCATTTCAACCTGACCGCATACTCCAAAGCTCCAGTCATAGCGTCTGCCGTAATAATGGTCGCTCTGTTCTTCTTCTTTTACCTGCTTCCGACACTGAACGGCATCGCCCCTGGGCTCTTTGCAACAATGGGAGGGATTTGAGGTGAATGGTGAAACTGACTATGGGATAATAATGAGTGCTCTGGCCATGGGAGACCTCAGAGACACCCAGTCGCAGATAAGGAAAAGAATACTCAAGCTGAAGGCAGAAAGCAAGATAGATCCAGCCAGGAATTTTGACGCATATATCAGAATGCTTGAGGGACTCGAATCCGTCCTTTCCGGAAAGAAGAGCGTTGAAGATCTCCGGAAGGACCTGAATTCTGCAGCAGTATCAGGGAACTTCAGGTTCGTCGACCACTGGGATGACTTTGTTAACACAATGGTATACTACCTGTACTATTTCATTGACAGGTACAACATACACCTGCCTGCGTTTAACTCGAAGCGGAGTGATGACAGGTGAGTTCTGCATTCATGAAATGCTTTGAAGACGCAAAGGACGAGGAATCGGCCGCGGAATGCATCCATTGCCTCAGAAGATATGGAGAACAGGTCATGTTTGATGATAGCAAGGCAAGGTTGGCTCTTGGAAGGGAATTATACGAGGATCACACGGCAGAAATGACCAAAATTACCGAGCTTCTTGGTATCAAGACCAGGTCAGACTATGAAATCGCTGATAAAAAATACAACCTGACAATGTACTGATCATGCCCACTGATATAAATGGAAAGAGGAAGGTATTTCTTGACCACATGGGCAAAACCATGGTTTTGACCCTTTCCAACACGCCGAAGAATATACTGGACGTTGAATCCCTGCAGGCCGTTATAGGTGCTCTCACCTCAGTCGGAGACGAGGTTGATTCAATCGTGATCGCTGGTGCCGGGAATGTAGCATTTTCATACGGCTACGACGGATCGTGCAAGAGAATACGCGAGCGCGATCATGTCAGGAACGTGTACGATATGGGATTCACCATATCGAGAATGATATCTTCCATGGATTTACCCGTGTTCTCAGTGGTAAATGGCTACGCCCTTGGCATGGGGCTCGAGATTGCACTTTCATGCGACATGATACTGGCAACAGGAAGGAGCAGATTCGGGATTCCGGATATAAACTATGGGTTGCCTTCCATGACCGGCGTTATTTCCACGGTGCAGGAAAACTACGGCAGAGGTGTATACAACAGGCTGATGACTGGGGAGATCTTTGATGCCGAAACTGCCCTGGGCATTGGAATGCTTGCGGGTATCATAGATGGAGAAAACTGGCTGAGTTCCGGCGTTGAATATATTAGAAAAATGAACCTTGGCATCCTGTCATACTACAAGAGAGAAAACATGAAATTTTCCCAGGGTACAAACATGGATCGCCTTTTCCTTGACTTCTACGATCTCGAGAAGATAAAGCTCAAGGAATTAGAGGCCTTCAGAGACACTCTCTGACTGATCCACAAAATTCTTTCTTTCGGTTCTCCTGGCAAAGTACATACCGCCAAAGTACAATATTATCATTGGAACCGCTATTACAACCATGGTGAAACCGGTTACCCCGGGGGAGAAGATCATGCCGAAAATCAGCGATCCTATGATTGCGTATCTCCAGTTCTTTCTCCAAACTTCGTACTTGACAACTCCTATTCTTGTGAGGCCCACCATGAAAACCGGAATCTCAAAGGAAATCCCGAACGCTGCCACGTATATCAGAAGGAATGAGATGAAATTCAGGATGCTTGTGGTAGGCTGAGCTCCCAGGCCAACGTCAAACAGGAAAAAAATCCTGAACAGCACCGGTGATATGAACCAGATTCCCACCACTGCGCCCGTTATAAAGAGGAGTGTGGCTGGAATCAGCGTCACACGGATGAGAGCTTTTTCGCTTGACTTGAGAGCCGGTCCAATGAAGGCTGCAACCTCGTATACAAGGATAGGCATGGTGAATATGAGCGAGAGGAACATGCAGACATAGAAATCTGCAACCACCGCATCCGTTGGTTTCACGATTATAAGCTGGGTGGAGGAGGGCAACACATGTGCTTCCAGCATCTGTGTGAACTGTGCACCTATGTTGTGGTACGGATCGATTGCAACAAAAGGTATGGTGGTGCCGAATAAATGCAAAAAATCAATGCGCAGTCCAACAAAAAACACAAAAAAGATTCCAAACGGGATAAGAACGCGAATAAGCCTTCCCCTTAGTTCCTCTATGTGCTTTAAACTGTTGGAAATGAACGTATCATCGCTCATTGTCCACTTTTAAGCTTGTCTGCTATTTCGTCTTTTACTTGCTTTTCGTTCTTGTTCTGTGTATCAATACCGAGAGACTTAGCCACCTGGAAATAGTCAACCCCAGCCGAGGCTGTTGGAGTAGCAACAGGTGCGTTCATAGCATTCTTTATTTCCTTCTCGATCTCCATCTGTCCCCGCTTGAATTCTCCGGAGGCCTTTCCTATGTTCCTGGCAAGGTCTGGTATTTTTCTTGTGCTCCCGAACAAAACAAGGATCACGACAACTATGATAAGCCAGTCTATTGGTGAGTCAAACATTAAAAATAGTATACCCGTCACTTATTTAACATTTGTGAGCGTGAATTCCAACCCTCCTCCGGTTGGAAGGATACCACAATTTCCCAGCTGGTCTGAACTATCACTCAATGTCTATTTCAACGTTTATCCCGACGTTCTTGTAACCGTTCAATATCTCCGTGATTGCCTTTCGGGTATCCTCAGGTATTCTAGTAGCTGAAATTGATATCACATTGCTCTTCCTGTTCACTATCACGAAGCCAACGGTCTTGTCATCCGGCATTATCTCGGTAGTCCTGGCAAATTTTTCAATAAAATCTGAAACTGTTTCCTCAGGGTACTCACTCAAAAGGAGTTCAGAAGCTTCATGCAGCGAGGGTTGGAGATTTGAAAGCTCTACACAAATTGTTGATGGGTGGAACCCATCCAGACTGATGTTGTACATCACGCATTCTGTCAAGAAAATCTACCTATGCGTTGACTCTCTTGAGATACCATCTCTCCGATCCGTCCTTGTCACGCTTGAAGCTATCATCAAGCGTAGAAGGTGCACCAGCTATTCCAGGCTGGCCCGGCTCCCAGTTAACAGGCGTAGCAAGCTTGTTCTTCCAGTTAAACTGGAACGCTTTAACAACCCGCAGAATTTCAGAGATGTTCCTTCCGACCTCAGCGGGGTAATAGATCATCCACCTGACTTTCTGGTCAGGGTCTATTATGAAAACCCCTCTTACTGTTGTGCCGGTTTTCTCATCTATCATGTTGTAGGCCCTTGCAACTTCCTTGTCAAGGTCAGCTATGAGCGGGAAGGGTACCTCAATGCCATAATGCTCCTTTATGTCCCTGAGCCACGCTATATGGCTATAAATGCTGTCAACACTCAGTCCCAGAAGTTCGACTCCCAGTTTCTTGAATTCCTCATATCTTTCTGAAAATCCCATGAATTCCGTTGTACAAACTGGCGTGAAGTCTGCAGGATGGGAAAAGAGCAGGACCCACTTGCCCTTGTAATCCGACAGGCTCACTGGCCCCTTCGTTGTATTTGCCGTAAAATCTGGTGCTTTCTGTCCTAAATATACTGCCATAATATCACCACTTAAGTAATACCAATTTCAATTATAACCTTACCTAAGGTGCAAACGTTGCACCGAAGCGAATATATTAATAACACATGGCAAGAGGCGGTCAGTTTCACTCACGCAAAGCCTTGTGTGATTATGGTCACTCAACAGTCTCCATGTCAGACGCCTGTAGGGGCAAATCATTCACATACTTACTAAAAATATCGGCGTAGATATATTAAGCCGAAGTTCGGCAGGATAAAAATGTTTATATTGAAGAACATATTTATCTGACAGGTTGAGGTGAACAAAGTACATGTTATCAGGTCAAATGCCAATATTTGTTCTTAAGGAAGGAACTTCCAGGGAACAGGGAAAGAATGCTCAGAAGACAAACATTGAGGCTGCCAAGGCAATCGCTGACGCTATCAGAACCACTCTAGGTCCTAAGGGAATGGACAAGATGCTGGTCGATTCCATCGGTGACATTGTTATTTCAAACGACGGAGCCACTATCCTGAAGGAGATGGACGTTGACCATCCCACAGCAAAGATGATTGTTGAGGTAGCCAAGTCGCAGGACACAGCCGTCGGGGACGGAACTACGACAGCCGTTGTGCTTGCAGGCGAACTTCTAAAACAGGCAGAAGTACTCCTGGAGCAGGGCGTGCATTCAACTGTTATCACCAACGGGTACAGGATGGCTGTAAACGAGGCAAAGAAATACCTTGGTGAACTTGCAATAAGCGCAGATGACAACAAGACCCTGAGGCAGATTGCAATTACCGCGCTGTCCGGCAAGAACACTGGAACTTCAAGTGACTTCTACGCTGATCTCGTTGTAAAGGCCGTGAACGCCGTTGCAACGGAGAGGAACGGCAAGGTCTCAGTGGATACCGCAAACATAAAGGTCGACAAGAAGAACGGTGGAAGCGTTACTGACACGCAGTTCATAAATGGCCTGGTCATAGACAAGGAAAAAGTTCATGCGAAGATGCCCTCAGTGGTAAAGAACGCAAGAATCGCCCTGGTTGATTCTGCCCTTGAGATAAAGAAAACCGAGATAGAGGCCAAAATACAGATAACGGATCCTTCAAAGATACAGGATTTCATGTCACAGGAGTCGGACACCTTCAAGAACATGGTCGAGAAGGTCAAGAAGAGCAAGGCCAATGTGCTGCTCTGCCAGAAAGGCATAGATGACATAGCACAGCATTATCTTGCAAAGGAAGGAATATACGCAGTAAGGCGTGTCAAGAAGAGTGACATGGAGAAACTGGCTAAGGCAACAGGTGCGAAAATTGTCACAAACCTTGACGATCTGACAGCAGGTACGCTTGGATCTGCGGAAATGGTCGAGGAGAGGAAAATCGGCGATGACAGGATGACTTTTGTCACCGGCTGCGCGAACCCAAAAGCAGTCAATATACTTATAAGAGGCGGAACAGACCACGTGGTTTCTGAAATAGAGAGGAGCCTGAACGATGCAATAAGGGTCGTAGGAATTACAAAGGAAGATGGTAAATTCCTGCCCGGAGGGGGAGCCATTGAGGCGGAACTTGCCATGAAGATCAGGAGTTTTGCCAACAGCGTAGGTGGCAGGGAACAGCTCGCAATAGAGGCATTTGCCAAGTCCATGGAAATCATCCCGAGGACGCTTGCAGAGAATGCGGGAATGGATCCGATCAACACCCTGATACAGTTGAAGGCTGAACACGAGAAGAACCACGCAACGTTTGGCATCGATATAAACGGCAACAAGATAGGCGACATGAAAGCTGCTGGAGTGTACGATCCGCTCAGGGTAAAGAAACACGCAATAGAAAGCGCTGTTGAGGTATCAACCATGATACTGAGAATTGACGACGTAATAGCCAGCAAGAAGAGCAGTGGTTCTGAATCACCCGGTGCAGGCGGCATGGGCGGCATGGGTGGAATGGGCGGAATGCCTCCTTACTGATTTTTCCCTTTATACTCCAATAATTTTTTTTAATTTCCTCCATTCAAATTTTTGATTTCTTCAGTAAACTTATTTAGAATTGTGAGATTTCCCCCACAGGTGAGTCATTGAATCTCTATGAATACATGGGAAAGGAAATTTTCAGGAAATATGGTATTCCTGTTCCCGACGGTTATGTTGTCGAAAGTGCCTCAGGCGTGAAGAAATTTGATAAACCTGTCGTGATTAAATCCCAGATACTTCTGGGAGGCAGGGGAAAGTCTGGCGGAATTAAGTTCGCAAAAAGCCAGGCCGATCTGGACTCAGGTGTGAAGGAACTCCTCGGATCAAAAATCAGAAATCTTACAGTAAGCAAGGTGCTGGTTGAGGAGATGCTGGATATAAAGAAGGAAATTTACGTTAGCATTGCGCTTAACAGGGCAGAAAGAGTTCCGATGGTTATTGCTAGCTCATCCGGCGGAGTTGAGATCGAGTCCGTACCAGAGGACAAGATATTCAAGACACTGGTCGATCCGCTAATAGGTTACTCGGACTATATAGGCAGGGAAGCCACTAACTTCCTGAAACTGGAACCGGCCATTGCCACGCAGTTCAGGACAATTCTCTCAAACCTGTACAGGGTGTTCGAGAAAGAAGACTGTGAACTTGTGGAGATAAACCCACTGGTGATAACAGGTTCCGGCAAGCTCATTGCCGCTGATGCAAAGGTAGTGATGGATAGCGACTCCATGTTCAGGCATAAGGAAATTAGCATTGTGGACACTGAAAAGACCCCACTGGAGCTTGATGCTCAGGGCAAGGGGTATTCCTTCGTGGAACTCGACGGAAACATAGGCGTCATAGCCAATGGGGCTGGCCTGACAATGGCAACCCTTGATGCGCTTACCCTGCACAAAGGGAAGCCGAGGAATTTCCTGGACCTTGGGGGAACGGACAATGTGGATACCGTAGTTAACGCGTTCGAGCTTGTAATGAAGGCGGATCCGAAGGCCATACTGGTTAATATTTTCGGGGGAGTAACAAAATGCGACACTGTCGCCAACGGAATCGTGGCTGCAAAGAACAGACTGAAAATAAGCAAGCCCATAGTTGTTAGATTGAGCGGTGTTCACGAGGATGAGGGAAGGGCTATACTGAAGAATGACGGGATTGAAGCATTTTCCACCATGTTGCCGGCAATTGAGAGAGTGGCACAGATAGCGGGAGGCAATTGAAATGTCAGTACTGGTTGATAAGAACACAAGAGTTATAGTGCAGGGAATCACGGGCCACCAGGGTTCATTCCATGCAGGAGAAATGATAAAGTTCGGCACCAAGGTCGTGGCAGGCGTATCGCCTGGTAAGGGAGGGTCAAAGTTCCAGAACCTGGATGTGTATGACACAGTTGCAGAGGCAATGAAACTGTCTCCGGATGCAACCATGATCTCAGTTCCGGCACCCTTTGTCAAGGACGCTGCATTCGAAGCCATTGACCATGGCATAAAGATTGTTTACATACTGACGGAGCACGTGCCATTCCACGATACAATGGAAATTGTCCATCAGGCAAGGAGAAAGGGAATCACCCTTATCGGCCCTAACGGGCCTGGCATAACCTCTCCGTTCCTGTGTAAGATCGGCATAATGCCAAACCAGATATTCAAGGAAGGCGACGTCGCAGTCGCTTCGCGTAGTGGGACGCTGACCTATGAGATAGTGGAAGCCATAACGAGGAATGGATTCGGGGAAAGCACGGTCATAGGGCTTGGCGGGGACCCTGTCGTCGGGCTGACATTTATCGATGTGCTGAAGATGTTCGAGGAGGACGATAAGACCAAGAAGATTGTCCTTGTGGGGGAAATAGGCGGAAATAACGAGGAACGCGCAGCCGAGTACATAAAGAAGCACGTCTCGAAAAAGGTTGTCGCATACATAACCGGAAGAAGTGCACCCCCGGGAAAAAGGATGGGTCACGCTGGCGCCATAATAGAGAAGGGAGTCGGTACTGCCGAATCCAAGATAAAGGCTTTCAATTCGGCCGGCGTCAAGGTAGCCGATTATCCATGGGATATTCCCGGCCTGCTGAGATGAGACTATGAAGAGGGACATAATTTCCGTGCTCGACATGAAAGATGACATGTCGGAGATAATAGACCTTGCAATCAGGATGAAAAGGGACAGGTATACGCCTCACGAAGAGACTAGAAACCGTGTGCTTGGGATGATATTTGAAAAACCGAGCACAAGAACAAGGATATCACTTGAAACTGCGATGATTCAGCTTGGAGGGCATGCAATATACCTGAACCCTAATGACATGCAGATTGGTAGGGGCGAAACAATCGCGGATACTGCTTCAGTCATTTCAAGATTTCTTGACGTGATTTCCTACAGGGCATTCAAGCACGAGAATATGCTGGAATTGGCCAGGTACTCCAGTGTTCCCGTAATCAACGCGCTTGACGACCGTGAGCACCCGACACAGATACTTGCAGATTTCATGACAGTCCTGGAGAAGAAGGGAAAATACAAGGACCTGAAATTTTCTTATGTCGGGGATGGAAACAACATGGCAAATTCACTGATGCTTGGAGCTGCCCTCCTCGGGATCGACATAAGCATAGGATGCCCTCCCAGGAACACTCCGGACAGAGATCTGACAGAGAAGGCAAGGAAAATAGCAAAGGATAACGGTTCAACTGTTGAAATAGTGGAATCTCCTGTAGACGCCGTTTCTGGTGCCGACATTGTCTACACCGACGTTTGGATATCCATGGGGGAGGAGTCAATCAGGGCTGAGAAGGAAAAACTCTTTGGCAAGTACCAGGTGAATGACGATCTGGTTTCACACGCTGACAAGAACTACATTTTCATGCACTGCTTGCCTGCCCACAGAGGTCTGGAGGTAACCGACTCGGTTGCATCGAGCGTGAACAGTGTCATTTTCGATGAGGCTGAAAACAGGATGCACTCCGTAAAGGCACTCATATATACTCTTCTCAAATCCTGATTGTCTGGATTCTTTACTGTATACAAATCCCCCTTCTCCGGGGT
>JAJYRT010000022.1 GCA_021793945.1 Thermoplasmata archaeon | reverse complement strand
TATCATTGGTTGTGGATGGTGCCTTGTTTGTGGTCTTCTAAGGGAAAATGGGAACTTTTGGCATGTGCCAAGACTGCAGTTTTACTCCCTTTGAAATGCACTTTAGCCGTCAAAGGTCTGGATATTACTATTCAACCTCCCCCCTTTACCAGTGAGGGTTTGCCATACCTGATGCGTCGGACCCTATCACCGTGGTAAGTTTATATTAAAAATACAGATGGTAAGGAATGGATAAGGCCCATCTAAAGCGAGGTGCAATTTTGATAGTTGCTGGCCTGGCAATTATAGCAGCCATCTCGATCAATGACTATGTGTCATATGAGCTGGGTCGCAATTTCCACGAACTTAAAGCGGGCATTTACTCCTCAAACGCTTTATCTATGACTGATTCTAAAATCCTTGACGTTTTCTCAAAAAACCTCTCCGCCTCGTACCTTGTTCCGACTGCTGATCTACCTTTCATAAACTCTTCTAATCTGAACAGCTACTCCGTTCCACCCGTAATGGCTTCAGAGGTCGAGGTAGATGGCACTTTCTATTCTATTTCAAATGGCAATATGTATGCACATCTTTCCGGGTCATACACCCTTGTAATCACTTCAACCGCATACCACGGGACAGAATATTCGATCATCAATTCCAGCTTTCCCTACTCATTATATCCTTACCTGATGGTAGCTGCAACGGTATCCTATTTCACCCTTCTTATTGTCGGCGCAATCTATCTCGTTGATGGATTAATCGAGAAACCTCCAATGACCTAGTAGCTCCATAGCTCTGGTCCCTTTCTACAGCAGCTTTGATGAAACGTTAGAATTGTCATCCGCATGTGCCCAAAAATTATCAGCGGCATTTCAGGTTTTCTTTCAATGGATTATCCAGAAGGAATCCTATTCAATCAATCCGGCCGGCGTTCTTCTCGAGGAAGTTCGCATAACGCGCCTATTTCACTCTGGAGGGTGCTATGGTGACTGTGAGGATCTCCCTTCCGCTGGAGTCGATGCACCTGTTGTTAGGGCCGCAGTATATCACGGACTGCTCCGGTTCGAGCTTGTCTCCGGAGAGAGAATCTGTGTTGTGTGATTCCATCAGGTCCTCAGCGTCTATCATATACCATTTCAGATGATCGTTCTCCACAGACAGGAGGTACCCTCTGAGTTCTTTCACGGGGAAGCCACTCGTGGGGTCCCTTTCAGGTGTGAAGGACCTGAGGATGATGGAAACTATCTGACTGTTCTTTATTGTTCTTGATAAGATGGCCTTGAAACGAGAATTCTGTGAACTATTTGTTCCAAGGAACAGCTTCTCGCCCTTCCTGGTGATGTCCCATGTTTCCGTTCCCCTTTCAGACAGATATGTCAGTATACCGGTAGTTGAGATGTGCCTATCCAGTTCATCCATGAAGCTATCGATGTCAAGACTCAATTCGATCACAGGAATATACATAAGAGCATATATATTCAATTGACGCTCTGCACGAAAGTGAAAGCGAAATTTAAGCGTCCCAGGTGTGCCACATGCACAACTTATTCAGTTGCGAGACAGAAAGTTTGAATTGTAAAATATGATGGGCAAATGTGATAGACTGTGAAGATTTCGGTGAGATGGTTATCTATACCAAGACTGGGGATCAAAGAACAATAGACCATAAGACGACAGTGAAACTATGCAGGCAGGCACAGGAAGAGGGAGTCGGCATAGAGGAGATAATAAAGAGAGACTTAGAGCCCGCGTTGAAGATGATCAAGTTCAGAAATTGAAACAAAAAAGAATTTAACTTAAATATAGATACTATAGCATTGACAGAAGAACTGAGGGAAAGGGCACTTAGAATAGTCCCGGTTGTGGAACACGATCCGGACGATCGCATGGTTTCCTTTGCTACTGTGCTTAGGGGAACCCCCGACCATTATACCCAGTCACTGTCGAGAATACTCGAGATCGGCGATGAGATTTCAGTGCCATACGAGATTGTTATTGGCTATCAGCCGAGCTCTGAAACACTTGCGGCAATAGCTAAGTCCATCAAGCAAAAGTTCCCACAGGCCATAATAGCAAGACTTGATCAGGGTAATTCCGGTTCCTGCAAGAAACAGGTCTCTGCAAGGTGCTCCGGTAAGTTCCTGGTATTCTTTGATCTTGATTACATCTATGACTATTCGCACGCAGACCTCATTCTCAAATTCATCAGCCTGATGGAAAAGAAGATGCTTTTCACCGAACTTCCTGTTATACCCATGTCGTTGCTCACCGAGGCAGGAGGATGGCGTGAACTTGACGCTGGCGAGGATGTGGACCTTTACAGCAGGATTGCTGTCCTGTCGGGTATAATAGCCTACCCGCGCAGTGAACTTGAGGATTATGAGTGCGTTGCAGGGGCACGACACAATTTTTCTGCTAATATTATCAGGAGAACTGCCAGGAATTTCACCACGATGCGCGACCTTATGATCGGATGCAATTATGGAATAGGGGATATGATGCTCTTCAACAGGCATCGCAGACCTTTCACCAGGCTTGGTTTGTGGGTGTTCTTCACAGCATGCTTCGTTGGAACCAAATTTTCGTCAGTTCGTGCAGTCAGGTTTGACAGGAACAACTACCTGGTCTTCATGGAGAGCCTTGCAGAGTCACTTATACTTAAGGATCATCTCAGGTTTGATCGGCCTGAAGATCGCATTACCCTCGGGCTCTCAAGAAGCGAGATCACTTATTTGACCAAGAAAAGCAAGACCTGGCAGCAGGTCAAGGATTCCCTGAATGCCTACATTCATGTTGACAGGTAATTGTGATTTCGTAAAGATGCAATTATTTCATTATGTTGCGCTGAATGCTGCATTAAATTACTGTTTTATGGTTAAAAAAAATTTAAATCGGGTCTCCATTTGACCAACAATGCGCTCCGGATATACTACAATTAGATCACTTATTGTCATTAGTATAGTATTGGTTGTATTCCTATTCGGGCTTTTCCCGGCAAGCCAACACGAAGAGGGAGGTATGATAAAATCACATAATGCATTTCCTGCCAGTAACGGCATGATCGCTATTGGAAATGGTGTCACACGAACCACCTACTACCTGTTCCAGAACCTTACCATAATGCCTGGATCGAAATTGGTGGTCAATGATACAAACCTGGTTCTGGTCGGGGAAGTGGGGTCAGTCATGAACATTGATGATTATGGATCTGCATGGTTCAACGATTCGGTGATAAGCACTTCCACCATAAACGGCGCGGGAAACATTACCCTCAACCTGAACATCGGAAACGGATCCATGGCCGGTTCGGCTTCCATTTTCGCATACAATTCTTCCTTTGGATTTCACGGTTCCCTGAATATTGTCCACTCCACTGCACGATTTCTTTCTTCCGACATAGGCATGCAAAATTCATCGTCACCTTCCATTGCGAGAAGCCTTAGCATCAAGGCCGTAAACAGCACCATCTACTCTTACAACACCACCTATGACGGCCTATACCACAGGTCCGCTGTCAGACCCTATGCCAACGGATACCTGAGTGCCCCGGCATCGGGAACCTCCGGATCGTTTGGAGAGGTCGGTTATAACAAGATCGCGTTCACATGCGGAAATGTAACTGTTCCCACTGCATATGATGATTCAATTATCCTGAACCTGACATTTAGCGGCAATGACAGCAACGGTCTTGATTTCATAAATGTCATGGCAAATGGGACAACTATCGAAAATTACACATTTCCAAGTACCGGCGGAGACAGCATACTTGAATCTGTTTCCATCCCTGTTAACGTCTCTGTGCCTGTAAATCAGGCCAATGCTTATTCCTCCTCGGGATTCACTGCAGGGTACGGTCTTAATGCAAACACACGGACAGAAATCAAGAGCGTTAAAATAACGCTGCTCTCCAATGATACTGAAGCCAGGTATGGTACAGGGATGTTCAATATCATTCTCTATAACTCTACCTATCTCTCCATCAGGGACAGGTTCTCCTTCGACCTTCAGCGCACATTTACGACTGGAAAGATACTCAACCCCGAAAAGAACATGCTTATACTGAATGGCAATTCCACAGCATATCTTGTCAGCGGTGAATATAGCAATGGGACTTATGTGGACCCCCCGTTCATTGTCTCAAATCATTCCGCCGTAATGCTTTACACCTATGAGAACCTGGAATTCAGTACTCCACATGGACGTTTTGTGAACGGAACTCCATCCGTGATGCCAGCAATGACTTCAACCCGGCTGTCAGCAATCGCTGCCCTATGGAACCAGGATGTTTCCACCATGATCGGGGAATCCGGTTTTTCCTTGCCATTGAAGCAGGACGGAGAATTTGGTTTCCCTCTTGCCGATTGCCTTTTGAATTCTTCAAATAATCTGACCTATGTGGGGGATTATTCTGTAACAATGGCCGGCATCGCCTCATATTTTTCAGTCCCTCCATTTCCCGCTCCAATCAGCACGAACGTGATGCAGAGATTCAACCTGGATCTTCCGGACATTTCCCTCTTTTTAGCCACGAAAGAGGTAACTGTGGGAAATTCGCCACTTAACATGTCTATTGTTTCAACCGGGACAGTAGCCCTGAGAAACATTACGCTTGATATTGGAGGATTCGCCGAGACAGCAGACCTGATCAGTTCGCACCCACTGGTGCTCGGTTCTGGAACACCAATGGTACTGAGCGGATTCTATTCGATTCCAGTCTCAGCACAGCCAGGCAGCTACATCGCTACTGTTACTGTCAAATGCAACAATTACACGCTCGAGGGGGAGAATTTTTCCATTGTTTACCCGATCTCCGTGGAA
Organism: Thermoplasmata archaeon; assembly: GCA_021793945.1. The sequence continues at coordinate 13,952 of JAJYRT010000022.1, read as the reverse complement.
CCAAACATAAGTATCACGGTCAGCAATTTTTCTGCTACATCTTCAGGCAATGAAATTGAAGCTTTTTTCCTGGTCTCGAACCTTGGCCTCAACACGGCGTCCTACGTGCTTCATGCCAGAATTACGTCCTCCGGAGGGTACGGTTATACCCTGACAAGACTTTTAGCCATCTCACCGGGTTCTAAATTTCCGGTATCGCTCACATTCAATACCTCGCAAAATGTAACTGCCTTCAGCCTGTGCTTTTCCCCGGAAATAATTGGCGGCCAATACTATAATTTCACATTCAACCAGACTGTTGCAATACAGGGGACGAAGAATCCGGTGGTGACATTCGTGGAGAGCGGCCTGCCACATTACACTGTATGGTCAGTTCTTGTGGGAAACATAACCTCCATGGGATTTGGGGAAAGCCAGAACATGTCACTGCCAGAGGGAAACTATACCGCTATCATCACTCCCTATAATGGAAATTTCTCTGTCCAGACCGTAAATTTCTCTGTTTCCATGAAAAATTCTACGGTGATGGTAAACTTTGCATTGCCAGCAGTTAAATTACCAGCTCCTGCTTACAACATCGAGGTGATTTATGACGCCAGCGGCATAGCAGCAATTTTCCTGGCTATTCTTGGAGTTATTCAGTGGCGCAGTTTAAGCACATACTATGTCTGCACCGCATGTATGAAGTCATACAGGAGAAGGTTGCTTCACAGGCACCGGCACGACTAGAGTGCGGGTTGCCGGAACAGCACCTTGATCAGTGATAACTTTCATAACACTAATCAAGGAAACTCAGGTTCTCGCGCAATATGGAAGTTACATATCCTTTTACCTGTGAAAACTGCAGCTTTGGCGGCATTGGCCTCTCATCAGCGCTCACTACAACATCCAGGACTGCCGGGCCTTCAGTGGAAAGCAGTTCTGACACCCCCGAGGCAAGATCGCTGTATTTTTCAACCCTGATGCCTTTTATCCCGATGGCATTGGCTATTCCGGCAAAATTCTGTGGATACAGGTCAACACCGAAATCAGGGTAACCCATTACCTCTTCCTCGAACTTTATCATTCCAAGTTTTGAATTGTTGAATACCACTACCTTCACAGGCCTATCATATTTCGCTGCAGTTATGAGCTCCATCATTGTCATTGCAAAGCTGCCGTCGCCAACCAGTGCGATGACCTGCCTGTCGGTTGCGAAGGAAGCGCCAATGGATCCGGGTATTCCAATCCCCATGCTCCCGAGCCACGAGGAATAGATGAATCTCCTGCCCGCGACTGTCCTGAAATTTCTTACAGTCCATACGGTGACGTTCCCCGTATCCCCGATAATTACTGCATCCTTCGCAGCTTTCTTTGAAAGCTCGGCAGCAACAGCTTCCGGGAGAATCGGATCTGATGTCTTATTCTCTATTGCAGTCATATCTCTTATCCATTTTTCCTTACCATTTGCAAGAGTCTGGAAAAATTTTGCCTTCTTCGTTTCGGGCTTGATATTATCAAGAAAATACTTCGCTGTGCAGACAAGGGGGATATCCACGGAGACCCGCTTCCCAATCCTGGCAGGATCGGTATCAACCTGTATCTTCCTGACTCCATTGGGTATGAATTGAACGTAGGGGAAAGATGTGCCCAACATGATAAGAAGATCCGCTTCCCTGAAGGCATCAACGGATGGTTTGGTACCGAGCAGCCCGATGCTCCCCATGACCCTCTGGTCATAGTCGTCTACTATGCCCTTGCCATTAAGGGCATACACTACTGGGGATCCCGTGGCGTCAGCAAAGGCATAAATCTCCGGCCCAAGTCCTGTACATCCCCTTCCTATGAAAAGCACAGGTTTCCTGGATTCGTTAATTGCCTTCCTCGCCTCTGCCAGATCGGGCGCGTAATCAAGTCGTGGGAAAATCCCCGGGGACAGATTATCCATCCTTGGGGCGGACAGCCTGAGCACGTCTACAGGAAGATTGATATGGGCGACGCCTTTCCTGAATAGTGCCTCCCGGTAAGCCCTGACCACGATCTTCTCAGCATTTTCCGGATTAACTATCCTCTCATTGAATACTGAAACGTCATCGAAGAGCCTGTTGGTATTGATCTCCTGAAAATAATCGCTGCCTATAAGGTCAGTCTCAACCTGCCCGGTAAGGGCAATTACCGATGCCCCCTCCATTTTCGCATCGTAAAGCCCATTCAGCAGATGAATTGACCCTGGGCCGGATGTGCCAACGCACACCGTTACTTTACCGGTTAATTTTGATTCGAAAGAGGCTTCAAGCGCGGCGCCTTCCTCGTGCCTTGCCTGTATGAATTTGATGCGGCTGTTCTGGCGCATGGCATCCATCAAGGGGTTCAGGGAATCTCCCGGAATTCCATATATGCGTTCTATTCCAAGATTTACCAGGGAATCTATTACTGTATTCGCAACTTTACCGCTCATGCATAATGTTACGTTCTGATATTATTTAAATACAGTATAATGAATCTGGAAACAGATGAGCAAGCAATCACAGGATCAAAAACATTAAGGGAAACAACGGGCAGGTCTGCGTGATCAGATCAGGTTTTGTTTCGTTGTCGTTAAAAAAGGATTAAATATTGTGTAAGGCTATCCTGACATTGATAACCATAATGGTTGTTTTGCTGCTTTCTGCAATAATGGGCCTTTCGATATTCATAACCCTTCCACTGATAGTCGGCAGGGGGATGCGAGATGTGACAGCTAAATTCCTTGGGGCAGTTTCAGTGGGAATTATTGTGTTCCTTATCGCAGACGTATTCACTGACTCAGCCAGCATACTGTACAATAACACGCTTGCAGGTTACGGCACCAACGCGTTCTATGACCTTATCTTCTCCGTATCCCTTATTGCAGGTTTTCTTGTCCTTTATTTAGCCGAGACGCGTTCTAAAAATTCCGGATCACCATATATGCTTTCACTGTTCATAGCTCTGGGCATAGGCTTCCAGAATCTCACTGAGGGGCTTGTTTTTGGTTCTTCGTACAATTCCATAGGCCTTGTGGGGGTTACGCTTGTTATACTCGTTGGTTTTGTCCTGCAAAACATGACAGAGGGTTTTCCCATATCTGCACCGTTTATCGGCAAAGTGGGGCAGAAGATGATACCAATGGCTATACTATTCCTCGTAGGGGGGCTTCCCACCATAATAGGAGGGGGTATAGGCTACTTCTATTCATCGAGTGTGCTTGATCTCTTATTCGATGGACTTGCAATCGGTGCGATGTTTTACGTAATCCTTCCCATATTGAGGAGCCTGTTCAGGAATTCAGAAATCGAGGTAATAAGGCTTGTCTACATGGGATCGTTCCTTGGATTTCTGCTGGGATTTCTTGTAAACCTGATCTGAATAACCGGATCATCATTCAGCACTTCCAGGAAGACAAACTTAATGAATCGGATATGTTGCCTTGCTGATATATTCTTCGGGAAATAACTCGTCATGAATAAAAGGGCAAACTAAGAGTCCACGGTCAGCACTGGCCAGTGCCGGATAGTTAGTATTACATGATAGTAGCAAAAACTATTAGTACTCAACCGGAATGATTTTGCGTGACCAATGACAACGTGGCACTTGGGATTGCAACAAAGAGCGGCGGTTTCATTCTTTCTGCTGACCAGGAAAGGAAAAAATGGGTTGTTGGAAGACGCTTTCTCCCTGAGGAAGACCTGAACAAGATTGCAATGGATTCTGCAGGAAAGCTCTTTGCAGCTACGCTTACGGAAGGAGTTTTCACTTCTGATAATTTTGGCACGGAGTGGAAGCAGTCAAGCAGGGGATTGCATGTCAGAAAGGTATGGAGTGTTGCACCTGATCCGCATGAGCCTGAGACTGTATACGCCGGAACACAGTACGGGCACCTGTTCAGGTCACGGGACTCAGGCAAATCCTGGGAAGAGGTTACGGGCCTGCACAGGGCTCCAGGAAGGGAAAACTGGGGCATAGACTGGGGATTCGGAACTACCGGGCTGACCGTACACACTGTTCTGCCGGATAAAAACAGGAAGGGGAGGCTTTATATAGTTGCCTCCGGGAATGGGCCTTACCGGAGTGACGACAGCGGCGAGACCTGGCAGGTCCTTAAGGGAGGCATAGACAGCACCTGTCCCATTGGTTCCAGAGAAAACCACTACCCTGGTGAGAGCAGTGACCCAGAGGAACGGTCCAGGAGCCATCTCTCACAGGTTCATGCATGCTCTCACAAGCTTGTACTTTCTGAAAAGTCCGAAGGTACCGTTTATCAGCAGAATCACTGTGGGGTCTACGTTTCAAGAAACCATGGGGATAGCTGGAAGGATATCAGCCCCGGAAATGATCAGAGGCATGGTTTTCCCATAGACATTGTGGAAGGGAGAAAAAACTCCGTTTTCGTTGTTCCAGCCAGGCAGGATAAGTGCAAGACACACAATTCCTGCATTCAGGGACAGCTCTCCGTGTACAGAACGGATGATGGCGGCGCTTCCTGGAAAGACGTTCATAACGGACTTCCAGATTCGGTGCACACTGGTGTTTTAAGGGACGCCATGGCTCATGATACAAACAGGGAACCGGGTGTTTATATCGGCACAAGCACTGGCGAGGTTTACGCCTCAACTGATCTCGGGGAGTCCTGGAAAAAGATAGCGTCGGGATTGGGAAGAATCCAGGGTATTACTGCTTTTTCACCTGCAGTGTGACCGGTTTCGCAAACCCATAGAAGCAAACAAATATTGATAGAAGAGAACATCTGAAATACTGCGGTCTGAACGCTCAAAGCTTTGCAAGATGGAGTGCCATGCGAATCTGGATTGACCTGGTATTGAGTTGTGAATCTGAATGCCAGTTCTGAGTATAGATTCATATTCTGACATACGAAGAACTTAACAATCATATACGTAGTATGCCTGTATAATATGATTTATATCTTGAGAAAAATTCATATATACTAACAAATATTCGCTATAAATGAATTTCAAAACAATTTTGTCATTATTGCTTGTTTCCACCATGATTTTAGCGTCTGGCTCGGTATTTGCAAATCCCATGACATCTAACAGCAGCCAGGCTATTCACTTCCAGGGCACCCCCAGTGTTTTTCATGGAAATATAACGGTATTTCCTAACGGTACCATATCTACGCACTCTGCACCTATCTCTCTAGCAGGGCAACAATATACAATGACCGGAGACATTAACGGTTCGCTGAGGTTTGAGGCGAGTAATGCTATACTCAATGGGGATGGGTACAGCATCCTGGGAAATAACGGAACCAATCCGGCACTGCTGATTTCAAATTCCAGCGGAGTTAGTGCAAAGGATCTCACCATCATATCCCAAAATGCATCCGCTGCGGGCCTGATCGTAGTGAACACTTCAGGGGACAGCATAAATGGCGTCAACGTGACAGCACCTTCGTTCGGACTGCTTATATCGGGATCTACCTACAATGTAAATGTCTCGAATTCCAGGATCTCTGTAGGCGGTGGCCATAGCCTGGGGATGGTAGCGGTGGTTTCCGGTGGAGATATTGGACCCAGTCATTCTGTCACCCCTATCTCCAGTGCCAAGAACATTTCCCTTTACGGCAATGTGATCAGCAATGCCGGCGGTGAATATGGCATATTGATAAATTCTCCAAATTCGTCGCTCACGGATTCGACAGTCACTATGACCGGAAGAACCAATTCTTCCTCGCTGGGTTCCATTCTTATTTTGGCTTTCCAGAACAATACCAATGTGGCTGGCAATGTGCTGGCAGCGACAAATGTTTCGCTTGCCGCCGCTTTCGGTAACTTTTCTACAGGTAATTTCCTTTACACAGGTGAACACTTCAATGATAATACCCTTACGATCACATCTCCTAGCTATGGTTCCTACGGTGAGTTCTCTGGAGTAGAATCTGTTTTTTCGGCCTTAACCATTGAAGGGAACCATATTTCTGCAAAAAATATGCCGCCTAATTACTCATTGTTAGGATCTTTCCTTAGTGATGTTTCCGCCTCCAATAATTCAGTCACGATAGCTAATTCTTCAAGCGATTACTCCTTCGAATCCGAGGGAGGTAACATAAGCCTGAATTCGAACTCGATTATTTATTCCCGGAATTCCTCCCTTCTGAGTAACGATGTCCTATCTGTATACGAGTCCTACAGCCTAAAAGTCAACAATAATACAATAGTTGCGAACAATGCAACCTCTGGTTCTGCACTAATTATTGCTAGCCAGGCAAGCATGCCAGGCACCGTAAACACTATCTATGGCAACCATCTGGAGAGCACAAATTCCAGTGCATATGGCATAGTGTTCAATGGAACTGATGCAAGCATCTCCCAGAATATTTTGAAGATGAACGGATCCGAGCCTAATGGAATTGTATTCTCGGGAACAAATCTGACAGTTTCTGGCAATGCGATTAACATCAGGTCAAGCTCCTCAAGCACTGGAATTGGAGACTTTTATGGAGGATTTACGTTTGGTATTGATAATTCAAGTATATTGAACAACGCCATTAATATTACAGGTGACGCGACTGGACAGATATTTGGTATGTACCTTATCAATAGCGTCCAACACCTGGGAATTACTGGAAACTACATTTACTCAAACGACTCCAAATTCAAGGGTATCGACTTTGGATCCAGTTCAATGAACAATGTATCCATTTCCCAGAATACCATAATATATTCTGCAGTTAGCGCTGGAACATTTAATGGATTGAGCATGAACAGCATTAAAAATGCTATCATAAACGACAACGTGATCCGGGGAATGGGCAGTTCCGGAATGAATCGACTATCATATATACTTTCTTTGGAAGATTCATCAGGGATCACTGTTTCAAATAACACGCTGGTGGGCGCTAACACATCGATCTCAATGTTCACCGACACCAATGTTTCTTTTTACGGAAACTATGTGAACAACGAATACACGGCTCTATCCTTTGTCGTTGTAAACGGAGTGACCGTTTACCATAACGATTTCGAGAATTTCACGGTCGCCACCTATCTGGAGAGTTCAACCAATCTGTCATTTAATGCGTCATATCCAGTGGGTGGGAATTACTGGTCAAACTATACCGGTGTAGACCATTATTCAGGCTCTGGGCAGAACCTCCCCGGGTCTGATGGAATAGGCGATAAACCGTATATTATCAATGCAACCCTCAGAGATAATTACCCCCTGATGAAACCATGGACACGCCCAATGGCAACATTTACCGAGACAGGTCTTGCCCCTGGTCAGGAGTGGACTGTTTCTTTCAATGGTAAGACCGTGGCTACTACCCAGAAATCTATTTCCTTTGCCGTACTCAATGCGACATATCAGAGTTATGCTTACTCGGTCGGAAAAATTTCAGGTTACACCGGAGGGGGGCAGTCTGGGACTTTCAACTACACAGGTAGCGGGTTTTCAGAAAGCGTAACGTTCCTAGAGTTCGCGCATCTCCACATAAAAACATCGCCGGCGAATGCAACAATAGTAATCAATGGACAGAAATACAGCACAGACAATGGTAGCTTCAACATAAGCTTGGCTGTTGGTAACTATTCCATACAATTCGAGAGCCCCGGATACAATACTGATTCAATCAACCTGACACTAACTGCGGGTGAAGTAAAATATGTCAACATCTCTCTTACACAGGTAGCTGGCAGTAATGATATCCTGTACTATGCGTTAGCAGGGGTAGCCGCTGTTGTCATTGCTTCTCTGGCATTTTATTTCGCAAGAAGGAGGAAACGCTGATCCTTTCCAACTTGAAACCGGAGTCCCAATTTTTAAATAACTTCAGATTCACCAGTTCTAAGAGTTTTTTCTTCCAATAATATTTTGACTTGCCTTATTACTTTCTTATAAATGGGAATGTAAATTTTTACATTCATTGCATGCATATCGCTTAATAGGGATGTGTTATGTATTATTGCGCTACATTCACTATTCGATACCTATATAGACAATCATAAAGATGAAGGTGGAGAAGTAATCCCAAAAATGAGACATTTATGTATATTATGTGTAGGAAATTTATAAACGATTTAAGACCCACATGCTTACTCATCTAAGTAAAAATACAATGGAGTTTAACAATTGCTTCAGTCAGGACATTCTTTTATAAATCCAAACTATAAATTTGGACGCAAATAGATGAATTCAATCATTTTGGCATATTAAAAACTAAATCACGCGTGGTTCCTATATTAATATTTAACTTTGTTCCACGGAAATTCGATAAGCACGTTTAAAAGTACTTTCGGTTGGTCCTAGAACAAATTTTCTCCGCTTTGCACTAAATATTCGCGAAGGAACAACTTCGTTTTTTCCACAGTTTATTAGATCAAAAATTGCAAAAATTTCAATGTAGAATCAAATTCTATCAATAAAGTGATATGAGTGGCCTTTGCATGCTGGATAACTATTGGTGGTAATAGGTACACATCTTTTTCTCTGTAAAATTCTAATATAGAAAAATTTTATAGCACTATAATATTAGCATTACAATGAAAACGATTGCGGTAGAGAACACAGTTTATGCGAAACTGCTGAAACTAAAATCTACTGTAAGTCGTATAAAGGGCAGACCTGTGACGTTCGGCGAATTATTGGAAGAGACCATTCGTAGACCTCTTGGACCACTCTTGATTGATAGTATTTTAATGGATGCTATTAGGCAACTCATTAAACAACTCTCACAGTGGAAGAATATCCACGGTGTCATACTGTTCGGTTCCGTTGCCAAAGGTGTACATCACGCTTACAGTGACGTTGATTTATTCATCTTAACTGAGAAAGCAGACTCTGAAACATTCGATTACGTCGAGAAGTCCATCAGACGCACAGAAGTAGAATTTTTTACACACCTGACCAGCAACAAGCTTCCAGTACATTTTTCCCCATTTATTTGCAGCTCGGAAGAGGTTGATTTTGTTATCCCAATATTTTTCGATATTGCCGATAGCGGCATGATTCTATTTGATCGCAATTCAGTTGCCTCTGAGTTTATTGATAGATACACCTCGATTTCCCACAGCAGGAAGTTTACTGAAAGCGGAGAGGTATTAACATGGTAAACACGCAGCTTGCGGGACGAGCGCTGGAAGATGCTGAGGAATGGGTCCAATCTGCAAAAAAATTAAATGAGATAAATGCGGGCCCAAAGATACTGTATTCGCTTGAAATGGGAGTTGAATTGAGCCTGAAGGCCCTTCTCCTTTACCACGGTATAGATTTCCCCAAAACACATAACATCCTCGCTGCAGTGGTAAGTCTGGTCACTTCAGACGATTTTGATGATCTAGAAATGAAAGAAAACAGCGAATTTATTTTTTCCACTTTCCATGCTCTTCTCGACCTTAGAGGGGCAAGTGGATACTCTTATGAGTCATCCTACAGCAGGCAGTTCTTTATTGAGAAGGGACACCAGTATGCCGAACCAGCAGAAAGAATTCTGGAGATGGTGAAGAAGCACATACTCGCCAGTGGCGATTAGCTTTTCACAAAAAAGACCAGTTCAGCGACAGGTACAAAAACTGTGCTTCTTGTTTAGTTAACTCTACTCTGCAGTATAACAATGGCTCACATAGCAATCCAACGCACCGGATACCTTCTTTCCCTAAGTAACCGAAACAAGATGCTTCTCATTCAGAATCTTTCTAAGTTCCTTCTCAAGGTCCATAACATATTCATCGAAGTCGTTCGAATCAAGTTTTACCAAAAGGAATTTTTTCTCATCTCCCCATTTAAACAATGTTCCGGTCTCTATCTCCTCTTTCTTCGCCCTAATACTCTCACGATATCTTTTGTTTCGACTAACACGATTTCCTTCCGTTTTGCGGCGGAGGTTCTTGAAAAAATGGATCTGCTGCGAATCTAGATAAAAATATGTGTATAATTAAGTCCTTCTCAACTAACTCTGGCTGTCTGAACCGAATACTCCGTGCGACTTCCTTTATGAAATCCTCGTTCATGACAGTTCCTCAAGGGAAATCTTTCTGACAGTTTTTGGATATTTTTCTGCGTATCTCTTCAATTTTTTCTTATCCAAATTGACGGTCCATTCTCTTATGGCCATCTTGACTCTATTTTCTGATAAGCCTTCGTATTTCCAGAGATGTATGAAATCGAGAATCGTTTTTTCCGGGTCCGAGTACTTGAGACTCGTAGAACTGATCCTAGTTCCTTTTTTCCTAATACCAAAAGATGTAAGTTTGGGTTTCAGTTTTGTGAAATGAAACTTGTGATCTGCTATTGTTATCGGTACTGTTCGCAGAATCTTACCGCTTACGACTTCTTCTGTCGTGAAGTGCTCATGTGTCATCTCGTTTAACTTAAGCGCAGTGTATAAGCCAAAATACCAGTCTGTAACACCCTTAAGTTCCAATCCCTTTGCCACAAGTTCTAGGTGATTATACTTATTGTGTCGCATATCCATTTCCTCAGCCGATTTGACGTAGAAAATTCCCCGGAAAATTCTCACAAATACCCCTCTTCGCTGGTAATATCTGCTGATATAAGCATAGTCGAGTTCAAAGGTTCTGCAATAATCCTTCAACTCATTGCCAGTGATGAAAATTTTGTGGTCTATGCGCAGTTTCCTTAGCAACAAAGCTGTCGCGTTTTGTATCATAATGTGTCATTTTAGTGATCATTATGATATATACCATAATGTGCTTTGTATTGAATATAAGCACAACTTCATTAGTTGAGAGCGAGTTCTACAGTCAAGGTCAGAACTGGTCCAAGTAACCTGTCAATCAAGTCCGGACGGTATCAAAAACAGGGAGGTGGATTCACTTCTTAAGGTAGGTAAACTACTACATTGCGAGAACCTGACCGTATTGACATGGGACGTGAGTGATGTGAGACGATTTGATGGACAGAATGTTAAGTACGTACGACTTTGGGAATGGCTGCTGGAGTAATTTCTCTCAATGTCATCGAATCCATAACAACGAGTACTGTTACATGCTTTATAACAATAGCCCTGGATTGACATGCCTTTCGTACCGACCCTTTCTAACGTCTGTCATTTATCGAGAAGTCAATTTTGTTTGCGTTTCAAACGTCATACTATAAGTAATACCGGTTCCCTGAAACTCAGTTCTGTCAGCACAAGATGGAATGGCACGACTCGTATATTTCATTGATAGGTTCATAAACATATCATACTTTTGTGATATATATCATTGATAGGCGTAAATACATATCACATATCACTACACTACAAAATGACGTCTGAATTTTTGTTACAAGAATTACAGGATAGACTTGGGATGAAATCTCCTAAGGTCGAGAGAGAGTTTAGAATCCAGGGAGAAGGAAGAGCATTTATTGTAGATCTGATGATGGAAGATCAAAGATCAATTTTCTTTATTGAGGTCAAAAGGAGACTGACCCCTGAGGCAATTGCTCGATTCTTTGAGGCCAAAGAGTGGATAACAAAATCGTTAAACTCCCTTAAGGAGAAAATATTTCTCGTAGCTGCCCAATACGTCGATCCAACTTCTCAAAGAATGGCAAACCTGTTAGGAATCAGAGTCGATAAAATATCCATTTCTAGGTCAGACTTGGGGATAGGAAGTCATTCTGAATCACTTAAAATAAAAATTACTGCAAATAAGGCATGGGAGGTAGTTATATCATTGTTGAAATATCAACCAACATCCATATACAATGTTATGAAGAAGAGCGGTGTTTCTTACGGCGAATCTCATAGGGTCATATCTTATCTCAGGAATAGGGATTTATTAACACAGAAGGGAAATTTTGTATCGGTGACTGACATAAGGCCAATTCTTAACGCAGCATTTTGGGAAAGGCCGTTGAAATCACTGATGTTAAAAGAATACAATATTAGGTACGATACTTTCGAAGATATACCATGGGCAATTTCCGATCTACTTGAGCGAAATGGGATAAAACACGCTTTCACGGGTATAGCCGCATACGAAAGATACTTTGGCGGCGTAAGAAATGAATCTTCATACGATATCTATGTTGATAAATCAAATCCTTTTTTCAATGATCTGATTACTGAGTTCACTTCATCCGACGAAAAAAATGCCAAATTGTCTGTCTACAAAACTGACAGGGATGTGTTTTCAGGTTCAACTAAAATAGGAGATGTTATCCTGGTCAGCAAAGAACAACTTCTTCTGGATCTTGCTGGAGGAGACAAAATTACGCTTCAACTGGCATCCGAGATGGTGAAGAAACTTGACAAATTATGAAGTCACTGAAAGTGATATCGACGCCTCACTGGAATACCTGGGAAAGATTTATTCCTACTCGACTAAGAAACAATATGATGCAAGGGGGATTAATCCGGTATTGATTGGTGGGTGGGCTGTGCATGCCTATAACCCATGGTTTGGGTCATTGGATATTGCGCTATGTATGATTCAAACCTTATATGGATTGATTATGGGAAAATTACCTCGAAATAAAATTACGTGTTTTTGAACTGTGTAAACACTTATAAGTAAAATCAAGATGTATGATCATGGATGAACCGGTCTTAGCAGAGGAATACTCTTATTTCGCAGAAATTAAATCAGAGCTTTTAAAAGATCAGGGTGGGAAGTTTGCTCTTATTAAAGGTAGAAAATTGGTAGGGGTTTTTGATACAGACACCGATGCTTACCAAGTTGGTGTGATGCAGTTCGGCAATGAGGCTTTTCTTATAGTAAGGATTACTCAAGAAGAAGAAAGTTATTGGATTCCGACATTAGAATTGGGGTTATTGGATGCCGATATTAAGTAGAATTTATCATTCATCCGGTAAACTGAGCCCTGACATCTTGGCCAAGAGTGGGCCAATTGTAGATGTGGAGATTTCAATACCAAAAGCTTTACTTACATTTTTGCAGCAGAACAATAAAAATATTCCAGCCCCTGTTAAAGGACAAGCATTAGTAGATACTGGGGCTGCGATAAGTTGTGTTGATGATCAAGTAGCAGTTGCTTTAGGGATTAAACCCAATGGAACGGTTAATGGTCACGGTATGAGTGGAGCATCAGTAAGAAACCTTTATTCAACACAAATTACAATCGAAGCGGGATTACAACAAAAGTGGAACTTTGAGTCAACTAGAATAATGGGCGTTAATATTTCCAAGCAAGGATTAATAGCACTTATTGGAAGAGATTTCTTAAGAAATGGAATGATGGTATATAGCGGATTTTCAGGCATAGTCGATCTGAGTATTTAGAATAAAAAAAGAATATCTTCTACCCAAATATTATTTTTAAACTCACAGTCTCATCATTTTCCTTATGATACATTTCTAACTTTCGGTGATTAAATCATGAAGGTGCCTGATCAATCAGCAAACAGAACATTTACACGACTCATAGACTTGTATAGGCGGCAAAGTCCACAAAATAGTTATTCAAAAGTGTAATAGTCAATCAGTCCTTTTTTTTGGGTTTATTTTGTTTGTAAACTGTGAATATATTTGCTAATGTACTGAAACTACAGTAAAATTGGGAGGTCATACGCAATTCAGATTTGAAGAGGTGAAAAAATGCAGGATCAGTGCAAAAGTAATGAGTTGGATGGGAGGGTCATTTAAAAGCCCAATCAAATGGTGAAATGTTGTGTTTATATCCAAATAAAGGGATAATAAGCAACTTTCCAGAAAGATAACATGTCGAAAGTGCTTCATTATTTTTTCACATTATTTCTCTTCACTAATTTGTGTGCATTTCCTATTATCATATTTATCTTGAAATCTCGGGAGAATTTTTTCGTTACTCTGGTATATTGTAGAAATTCCAAGCCTCTCTTCCATTTCATCTGTTATTCTTATAGTCGGTATTTCTGACGGAACAGTTTTAAGCCTATTTTGAAATTGTTTGACCCCCTTGTCACAGGGCATTATTCTGAAACTTGCTGTCGGAGTGGATATTACGTCGTATAACAATAATTGTTAATATTCTTGAAAAAGTATCGT
>JAJYRT010000021.1 GCA_021793945.1 Thermoplasmata archaeon | reverse complement strand
TATTACCTGCAGGAGATGTGGTCACCATACATACCACATCAGGCAAAAGAGGTGCTCTCACTGTGGATTTCCCGCAGCAAGAACAAGATCCTATAACTGGGCAAAAACCAAGTGATCACTGCGCTGTAGTTGGCGTGATTTCCAACGAACAGGCTTATGGCTACCTTGTCAGTTCCCTGAAATCGCTGCAGCACCGTGGGCAGGAAAGTGCCGGAATAGCAGCTTTTGACGGCACAATGATGAAGCTGAAGAAGGGAATGGGGCTTGTAAGCGACGTTTTTAACGAGAAGGAGAACCCGATTTCCGGTAACGTGGGAATCGGACATACGCGATATTCTACAATGGGAACGAAAACCCTGGAGAATGCAGGTCCATTTGTTGTGTCCAGCGCGTCCGGCTATCTTGCCATATCCCATAACGGAGAGATAACAAACGCAGAGCAGCTCAGCGAGGAACTCAAGAAAAGAGGGGCTACATTTTCAACTTCCTCGGATACCGAGGTAATGCTCATGGAACTTTCCAAGGAGATAGCGGAAAACGGCGTTGCGAATGGAATGAAGATCGCTATGTCAAAGCTTAAAGGAGCTTATTCCGCTGCATTCATGATTGATGACAGGCTTTTTGCCATCCGGGATCCCATGGGAATAAGGCCTCTTATTCTTGGAAAGGCAGGCAATACTTACGTTGTTGCCTCAGAAAGCTGCGTAATGGATGTGCTTGGAGGGGAAACCATAAGGGATGTGCTTCCCGGTGAGGTGGTGGAAATAACTCCCATCGGACCGAAAAGAATTTTCATAGCATCTTCAAGGGTGGAAGCGCATTGCATGTTTGAATATGTCTACTTTGCCAGGCCGGACAGCATAATAGACAACATAGAGGTTTTCGAAACCAGGATCAAACTTGGAAGGGTACTCGCCGATGAAAGCATTGTAGATGCTGACGTTGTAATACCGGTACCGGATTCAGGAAGGGCCCAGGCACTGGGTTTTTCCCAGAGGTCGGGCATTGTTTACAGCGAGGGTCTCATAAAGAACAGGTATTCCGGCAGAACCTTCATAATGCCGTCGCAGGTTCAGAGAACTGCATCTATAAAGATGAAGCTGAATGCGATCAGGTCAGTAGTGAAGGGGAAGCGTATAGTACTTGTTGACGACAGCATAGTACGAGGCAATACCATGAGACATATCGTTACGCTTCTGAGAAAGGCGGGCGCTACGGAGGTGCACGTCAGGATAGGATCGCCAGAAATCATTGCCCCCTGCTACTTTGGAGTAGACATGAAAACGAAGGATCAATTCATAGCAAGAGGGAGGACTAACCAGGAAATAACAGAAGAAATCGGCGCTGATTCCCTGGCCTACATTTCAATTGACGGTCTGGTAAAGTCAATAGGAATGCAAAAGCGGAATCTTTGCCTGAGTTGCCTGACTGGAGAATATCCCGTCAACATACCCGGAGAGAAATATCTGTACCAGAAAGCTCTTACAAATTACTGACCGGACTTAATTTCCTTCAGCCTCTTGTCGAGCTGTTTTTTCATCAGCTCTATGTCCATTTTTGTGCCCAGGAAGTCTGCCTTTGACGTTATGGCTATCTTGTTTGCAATGGCTCTTGAGGCCTTTCCCCTCAGGGATGGCTTAAGCGGAGAAACGTCCGGATGCTTGAAGATAACGCCGTGCTTCGGCGGTGGCGAGCCGGTGGTCATGTGCTTGAAGAATGCGGTTTCTGCGCCAAGTACCTGAATCGTACTTGATGGATATTTGACAAGGTTCTTCAGGCCCCCGCTTCTGGACAGGATCTCCAGAGTAAGATCCGGACCGACCAGATCTGAAGTGTTCTGCATCACCTTCCTTATCTCCACGTTCAGGTACTCTGATAGCGCAGAACGGTACTTGCATAGGCCCATTCCAGTCGACCATAGTTCCCTTAACACCACGGAATCCTCAATTCCCCCTTTCATCCGGTCCAGGTTCCTTGAAAAAAATGCGCAGGGATCATCATCATGATATGTGATTCCAGACAGGGTAGCAAATGGCATAGCGCTTTCCAGGTACGTGTTGATGATACGGTCAAGTTCAGACTTTACCGCGTGAAGCTTAATGACTACCTGATCGCCCGCGAATTCTTCCTTTATCCTTTTTCTTCCGTAGCTGATAAGGACTTCCCTCAAATCGGGTATTTTTCCCGACCCGGGCTGGGATGTCTCTGGAATAACCCCCGCCCTGAGATCGTCCATGATCTGGATGTAGCTTGTTTCCAAATTTGTGTACGGCAGCAGATCCCTGCCGGACTTCCTTCCGTACCACATTATTTCTCTCTGGTTTTGCCTCATTTTCTACAGTAACCTTAGCCTTAGGAGATATAAGGATTCTATCAAAGTCAACGACCTTTAGATCGCTGACTTCGTCGAATGATACCATCATCTTTCCTGTTCCCACAACGTAATTATCCTCGGAAACCACGCACACCCGGTCTCCCTTTCTTGGTTCACCCACGATGGCCTTGATCCCGCCGGGAAAGAGATCCGAACCATGGGCGATATTTTCAAGTGACGAATTCTTAACAACTACCTTCGGGTAACTCCGGAACAGGAATTCTACCGGCAGAAGTATTTCAGATAACTTTTTTCCAGAGGACTGGGTGCTGAGATATACCGCATCTTTAAGCATCTGCAACGTAACCATCCTTTCCTCGTTGAAGGGACCGGTCGCCGTTCGCCTCAATTCTGCCATCTGAGCGCCACATCCAAGTACATACCCAATATCGGTGCAGAGAGTCCTGATGTATGTCCCAGATTCGCATCTTATCCTGAGAAGCGAGAGCCTCCCTCCATATTCCATCAGATCTATTGAAAAAATTCTTCTTACCCTTACTGTCCTTGACACTGCAGACCTTACCGGAGGGAGCTGGTAGATATCGGTGGTGAATTCGGACAGCACCTCCCCGAGCCTTGCTTCGGATACCTCAGAGTATGTCCTTAAGACGCATATGTACTCCTTTGGCTCCTCATGCGCTATTTCAATAAGTTTTGTAGCTCGGCCGATTGCCATCACCAGCACGCCCGATACGTTGGGGTCGAGTGTGCCTATGTGGCCCACCCTGTCAGTACCAATTATTTTCTTGACCCAGAAATCCACCTGATGACTGGTCGGCCCCTTTGGCTTGTCTATTACAATGAATCCTTCCGGATCATTTCTTTCCGCCTGACGATATTCTGTCATATAATTCATCCGCTATTTCCTGAGCGCTTCTGCTACCCGAGTCTATAATCAGGTCGTAGATATCCGTTCTGGAATAGTCAATATCATAATACTGCTTGTACCTTTTCATTTCAGATTGTTCTCTTGCCCGTATTTCAGCCCTTACGGCTTTTTCAGGAAGGTTTTCCCTGAACATAACCCGTTTTACCCGAATATCCAGCGGGGCTTTAACGAAAACCTTCAGAGCATTGATGCCATTGATGAAGCACAACCATCCGGACAGCCTTGAATCTACCACCATGTTCCTGTTCTTTCTCAGTGCGTCAAGAAGCAGCCGGTCAAGATCCCGGTCTATATTCTCTTCCTTCTCTGCAAGAGCGCCGAATTCGTCGACAGTCATGCCCTTCTCCTTCGCGATGTCCCGGAAGATGTCTCCCCCTGAAACGTAAGAATATCCCAACTTGGTGGAGGCCAGCTTGGCAATGGTTGATTTGCCGCTCCCTATTTCACCGCTAATCGTTAATAGCATCAATCTCTCTCTTCTCGTACTTCCTCAGTTTGAATGTGAAGTCTATGTATTTTATTATCATTGTTGCAAAGTAGCCTATTACCAAGCTCGCTATGAAGTAGATCCCTATCCAGTATGGTGCGATGAATATCTTGGCAGTAGCAAGATTTATGTCTGTATCCCATGGTGTCGCTATTATCTGGTACGGCAGGGCAGATATGTAGACAAAAAGCCACATATATATCAGGAAAATGAAAACTGTCAGGATCATCAGGGGCTTCATCGTGTTCATGGAAAGCTGCTGCTGCTCCATGGTTACGTCCATCCTCATCTTGTTCAGCTTTGCAAGCCTGTCCTTCTGGTTTGCCCTGAATGCCTCCTTGTAAACCTTGTTGAAAGCCTTCATGCGGTTCTGGGCCCTTCCCATGCTTATCCAGTCTGTGAAGAAGTAACGGGGGACTGAGGTGATCAACCCTATCAGTATGCCTACAAGAAATAGCGTCATAAGGGGGGTTGTGTAATTAAAGCCTATTACTGGCATGAGAACCTTGTTCATCATTGTCCCGATGGCGTTCCTTATTGATATGTCAGAAACCAGCACAACCATCATTATCATTATGAACAGATACACCATCTGAAAGCTCATCGCTTTCTTCATGGCTTCCTGCGAACTTGGCCTCTGAGGGCTTGTCTCAGTCAACTACCATCAACCTCTTTACTATATTATCTGCCGCTATTTCTGGTTTGCCTTCTGGATTTTCTATGAAATTAACGGTAGCACCGGAGAAAACTGCATAGGCGGCTGCGAAATATCTGTTGATCTCCTGGTGCTCCCGGATGGTATCAGCAGAATCCTCGTCCCTGCTCCTCGAACTGTCGTTCCTTCGCCTCTGCTCTATGAGCCGGGAATCCGCTTCAATGAGGAAATATGAGGATACCTTCAGTTCCCTGAGAACCCATTCAGGCAACCCCGGAAGATATCCCTTGGGGCTCTTTATGGCCATGTGGGTGTCAATGATGACATTATCCATTCGTCCTATGGCATTGGATGCTTTTTTCTGCAGGTTGATCTGGGTATCGATTCCAAGTTTCCTCAGTCCGTCCCTGTCCTTGACAAGATTTATCTCCCGTGCCATTTCAAACATCAGGGTTCCGAAATTTATGATATCGTATTGCGTCTTTCTTGAAACTATTTCCAGGACCGTTGACTTTCCAACTCCAGCGACGCCGGAAATGACAACTCTCATCTAAGAACCACCAGCGAAGAACTGCCTTATGACCGGATGCATCTCCATCAGTTGTTCCCTGCCCATTGCTTCGTACGTCTGTATGACTATGCCTACGGCAAGCAGGAGGCCGGTTCCGCTTGTATTGCCGACAGTGCCTATGAGGTTCGCGCCTGCTGCAAGCAGTCCCACAGCGGCACCGCTGAACACGGTGATCGTGGGTATATATTTGGAGAGCACCTTTTCCATGACCTTTGGATCACGCCTGAAGCCGGGTATCTGCATACCGCTGGACTGGATCTGCTTTGCAACGGAGCTGGCGCCCATGTTGGTTGTCTCGATCCAGAACTTGGCAAATATGACCGATGCTATCACCATGAACAGCACAAACACCAGTATGTGCACTCCCTCTTCCCATGGAGCATGCCCAAGAAGTATGCTCTGGCTGGATGCCGGCTGCAGGATAGGAAACAGCCAGTCAGACAGACCGTTAGGTGTGAAGAGATAGAATGCCAACCCTCCGGTTGGTGTCGTACTTTGCAGGGCATTTGACCCGTAGTTAGCAATCATGGCGGCGGTCGGATATGATCCAAGAAGTGCATTGTGGCCAAGTATGGGTATCTTACTGAGGACAGGGCTGCTCCAGAAGAGCAGCGTCCACATAGATACGTTGGCAAGCAGCGCGGTAGCCAGGATAACAGGTATATTTGATGCATAGAACAGCTGGATTGGATAACGCCCCCTGGCACCCCTGACCCTTTCATGAGCTATTGGCAACTCTATCTTGCTGCTCTGGAAATATGCAACTATAAAGAAAATAAGAAGCGTGCCGACCAGTGCAATCATTGGATTGGGCTGCTGGAAGAGCACCTGTACGCCTCCATTGCTGTACATATAGCTTGCGGAGGAGTGAGTGATTATGTATATCATCTTTGGTAGCGCTCCCGCAGGGGTGTTTGTAGTAATATTTAGAGGCAGGCCCGCGGTTTCAGGCAGCCAGTTGAATGTCCCTGTGAAAAGCTGCTGGGAGACTCCAGCCGCTATAAACAGGGAGATTCCCGATCCTATTCCATACTTGGAAACAACCTCATCCATCAGGAATACAAGGTATGAACCCAGGAAAAGCTGAAGAATTATGATAGTCTGCGAAAGAAATTCCCCGTAACCAGGAATAGCGGCGTTTATAGACGATACCAGTGCAGCGTCCGGCACAAGATATCCGAAAGCCTGTGGTATTGCCTCGACGAATATCATGACTATGACCAGGAGCTTCTGGGTACCCTGGTAAATGGCCTTGTCCTCAGAGTTCTGCAGGTCAATGTTGAATATCTTTGCTCCGGCAAATAGCTGCATAACTATGCTTGCAGTGACTATTGGCCCTATTCCCAAGTCCATTAGGGAACCGGATGCACCGGCAAAGATAGCCCTGAATGAAGCGAAAACATCAATTGTCTGGGATGCGTTCAGGCCGTAAATGTAGATATTGGTAAGAGCGAAATAGAGGATCACGATTATTGCGGTCCACATCAGCTTGTACTTGAATTCAACGTGTCCTTTTGCCTTCTTCACGGCCGGAAGTTTAGCGGTAAGCCCCTCAATACCGTAAAGTTTGCTCTTCTTTGGCCCTTTGTAACTTACTATCAGGTATGTTATGTAAAACAGCGGCGAAACAAGGAGCGCGGCGATAAAGAGCTTGAATCCCGTGTACCCGCTAAAGTAATAAAAACCTGCAATGACAATTGCAAATATTATGATAATGGGAATTGCTGTACGATTATTCCGCTGTATCTCCGCCGCCATTTACCTCTACCGTAGTTCCGAAAGTGGAAAGCTTACTTATAGCCTTTTCCGTTGCTTTCTCGACCTTTATCACACATTTCTTGTTGAAAAGCCCTGAACCAAGAAGCTTTGTATAACCCGCAGAGGTTAGATCAACCTCGTAACCGTTCTTGCTCTCCTTGGCATAACCTCTTGCAACGAGCCTTGGAAACTCGTTGTTCAGTTCGTTCAGGGTTATAGGAATATCCGGGTTTGAGGGGTGATGGCTGGTGAATCCCTTCCCGCCAAAGTGCAGGGGATCGTTTATAATGGTCCATACCCATTTATGTTTATGAAGGCCGGCCATGCCGGAACCTCCTTTCTTTCCCTTTCCCCTTCCGGCTTTCATTCCCCTTCCGTAATGTCCGCCTCTAAGTTTTTTAGTTCTCGTTCTTACCATTAAGGTCAACTCCCGGTTTTATCATTCTCCTGATCAGCTTGTTTATCTCCGCACCGCGGTAACCAGCGGAACCACCCTTCTTAAAGTGTTTCCTGATGGCTTCATATCCTTTGTAAGGCGGATTGAGCCTTATCACTGGAACTATGTCTTTGATATCCTTGTATTTCACATTACCATTCATGAGCGCATCTGCCATAGAACCATAAGTATCGTAGCCAGTTGACTCCTTCAGGCTGCCTTCTTCGATTTTTTTCCTTCCCTTGAAGAGTGCTTTCTCCTTCAGGAGAACGGTCAGGGTGTCCTTGTCAATTTCTCCCCAGGTAACATAGTTCTCTACGCGATTTATCATCCCTCTGCTGATTGAATTGTCTTCAACCACTACCAGATGATTGATCTTGTGAAGCCTCAGCAGTTCAGTTGTCTTCTGAGCGTCCGGGCTTATTCCTGTTTCTCCCCTAATTCTTATTACCGCTAACATTTGCCACACTACCTAAGTAAATTGGTGTACTCAACTTTATCGACTGGTTTATCTTCGTTCTTGACGTCTCCACAAGTGCATTGAAAACGGCCAGTGAATAATTCACTGTTGTTTTTGTATGCCCCTTCACGAATCCCCACGCGTCGTCAATGCCGGCATGCCTGAGAATTATCTTGGCTACATCTCCTACTGCTTTGCCAACCCCTTGAGGAGCTGGCTTCAAAGTAACAATTACAGATCCTGATTTTCCTGTAACCTCGAATGGCAGGGTATGTGCTCTCCCGCAACCGCATTCCCAGGAACCACAGCCTCTCCTGATCTCCACCAGGTTCAGCTTTGCATTGTTTACGGCTTTCCTTATTGCCGGCGCGGCCTCCTTGGCCTTACCCATTCCTACACCGACGAAGCCGTCCTCGTTCCCGACCACGGCGGTGATCGAATAGTTCATTCTCCTGCCGGAATCGGTCATCCTCTGGGCACGCTCTATGTTCAGAACCTCATCCTTAAGATTTGGCAGGAGGTAATCCACGATCTGGTACTCCTTCAGCGGGAGTTTTGTCCTCAATGCCTCTGAAATTGTCTTTATCTCACCGGAAGCAACCATCTTGCCAAGTTGCGTTCTCGGTATCCATGTCTCTTCTGGCATCATTTCACCTCAATTTTCGACAACAGTTCATCAAAATTACCAACCTTCAGCTTTGCAGAAGACAGATGCTTTCCCCTGATTCTCTCCTCAGACGGGAATATTTCTGGGTCATGCGGTATCTCCATTCCGGAATCGACAAAACCTTTCAATGCTGCCGCCAATCTGCCTCCCTTTGTGAATTTGTATCTTCCGGTGTCCAGGATTGCCTCGGTCTCTCCGAGTTTCTTGGCTTTTACTCCGGCTGCATACCCAACAAGATACGAAACAGGTGTGCTGTTCCCAAAAACATCCAGTCCCATTTTCTTGAGGGATTTGTCTGTAACTGTTACAAGGACGTTATCGCCTTCAGGCTTGTACTTGATAAGCTGCACCATAACGCCTTTCCCTGATCTTCTGACAACGAACCTGGGCTTGCCGGATCTCAGTATCCTCAGCCTCTTCCTGTAGTCAGTCAGCCCAAGCCTCTTTCTCTTAAATATGGTTGGTGTCTTCATTTGCCCACCTCAGTCATCATTCCCATGGACTTGATCTGAGAATTCAACTGTGCCCTCGACCTGATTGATCCTCCCTTGATAAGCCTATAGAACTTCCTGTATGTTTTCTGGTCGATTGATTTCTGATCCTTCAATTTAACAAGTTCGTCACGAAGAGCCCTGACGGTCTTAACCCATCTGACCTTCCGGGGGAATCTTGCATTTTTCGTTCCTCTTACCGATCCCTGGCCCCTTCTTCTTTCCTTGGATAGCTGCACTATCCTTTTCTTATGCCTGTAGGTTGAGTTACCCTTCTTCGGAATTACCTGAATAACGTGCCTGTTGATCAGTTCCTTTATATCAGATCTGGTGGCGGATTCCATAACCTGCTCAAGGCTGTTTGTATCTATCCATACACGTGATATTCCAGACTTGAATTGATCTGCGGCTATCCTCTTTGCTGTATTTACTCTCATTTACTCCACTACCTTTCTATTGAGAACCTTAATGTTCATTTCATCAGCCTTTTCCTGGATAGCTAGCTTCCTTCTCGATCCGACTGTTCTGGAAATTCTGGCTGCCTGGACCTTTGGATCTATAAGCGTCAGGTCATTCTCGTTATGCACCATTACCTCCATGAAACCCGAGGGATGAAGCCCCCTTACCAGTTTCGGTGACCTGAAGCCTGCGTCAACCATGGGCGGTCTTCTGTCCTGATGTTCACGCAACTTTGAATGCTTTCCCCTTGGTTTTCTCCATGTTTCGCTGAATTTTGCATACCGGAACCATTCCTGCCTCCTGAAGGGAGTCCTTCTCCTTGATCTTTCGATTTTGTACTTGAGCAGTTTTTTCTGTTTCTTGTCGAGTTGCGGTTTTGGTTCAGCCATTTCAATTCTCTCCCTTCAGAAGGTATACTCCGTCCTGGAATACCCTCAGGTCAAAGCCCTTTATCTTTGTTGCTCGCTCTATATTTGCTGCCGTTTCTCCGACATGTCGCTTATGTATTCCGGTGATTACTATCCTGTCCCCCTTGACACTTACCTTCGTGTTGCCGACTATGCTTGCTAACCTGGCGGACCTTTCACCAAGGAAGTTCTCTATCAGTACACTATCACCCTTTACGGAAACTCTTGTCGGGAAATGTGTGTAATCGATCTTCATATGGTACTCAAACCCATCACTTACACCCTTCATCATGTTTCTTATTTCAGATGCCCAGGTTCCTACGATGGCATTTGTCTTTTTGTTGTTCTTGCTTTCGCTGACAACTATCTTGCTTTCCTTGTGGGTGAGCTTGACATAATTGTTCCTGAAGTCCATCTCGGATTCACCGAGCTTTCCTTTCACCTTGACGACCGTTCCTTCCATCGTCAGCGATACTCCGGGCAGTATGTCAACATCTTCCACATCTTTCCATTTAATCATTTCTTTCACCTAATAGACGTACGCCAGTAGCCTTCCACCGAGTCCAAGTTTCCTGGCCTCAACGTGGCTCATGACACCCTTCGTGGTTGATATTATGAGGATCCCGAAGTCCTGGGCCGGGAGATATCTTGATTCGTATTTTTCAAGATTTGCCAGTTTCACGGGTAGCCGAGGCTTTATTATTCCACAGTTATTTATTGTGTCACTCAGCACTATCTTGAATCTGCCACCCTTTGACTCCTCAACTATCTCGAAACTCTTCAGGTAGTTATAGTCCTGCATTACCTTTAGGATCCTACCAACGAGCCTGGCCGCGGGTTCTGCCATTACTTCTCTTTTGCCTATTCTCGAAGCGTTCTTAATGGTGTTTATTATGTCATTTAACGGATCGTGTCTCATCTATCTGCACCTCTTAACTGTATTTCCTGAATCCAATCTCTGGAGCGGTTTCCCTGAAGCACTGCCTGCACATCATGAGGCCGTAACGCCTCACAATCCCACGCTTGCGCCCGCATCTTACGCATCCATCCTTATGCCCAAATTTCTTCTTTGGTTCAAGCTTTATTTGTGACATCTGTTCACCTTACGACCGTAACGTTGAAAGTCCCTGAAATGAACTTCATTGCCTCTTCCTTCGTAACCCTTATTTTTCTGGGTAACTTAGAGGTCCGGATCATCCTTCTGGACAACCTGAATCCACCGCGTCTCTTCAGTACTATTGCAACATCCATTCCAAATATACCGATTTCAGGATCGTACTTCATTCCCTTGAATTCTGTATAGTCCGGTATGCCAAAGTGTGCGTTTCCATCCCTGTCGAATGAGTATGCTGGTATCTTGTTATCCTTTGCATAAAACGCCCTCTGCAGGAATTCCTCTGAATCCGGTCCCCTGAGGGTGACCTTCGTTCCTATTTGCAGTCCAGTTCTTATATTGAAGTCCCTGACTGAACCTCTTGCAGTGGTAAGTACCGCTTTGTGCTCTGTGAGCATTTCAAGCACCCTTGCAGCCTTGTTGAGCCTCTCTCCCGCCTGCCCCACACCTATGTTCACGACCACCTTTTCTATGACTACCTCGTTCATTCCTTCCACTTTTGTCTGCCTTGGTGTTCGCTTCTTTGTCTTGGGGGCTTCTACTTTTTTCTTAGGCGCTGACGCCCGTGCCTTCGCTGCAGGCTTCTTCACCGGCGCAACAGGGTTAGGATTCCTTTCCGCCTTCTTCTTCTGCCTTGCTGCTGCCTTTGGGTTTTCCATGTTCATTAAGCTTCAACTCCCTTATCCGGAATCTCAAAGGTATAGCGTGGCCCGCTTATGGGGAATGCGTAATCCGTTACTGTGGAAAAATCCTCCTGGAAATGGACAAGGTTTGCGTGGGAAGATTCCTTTATCTCTATCTTCTTTACCGTTGCTATCTTTCCCACGTGACTTCCTCCAGTGAGGAATACCTTGTTCCCGGGCTGCATTTTAATTATCTCCTTTATCTCCTTTTCCGGCATCTTCATTATCAGAACGTCTCCCGGGTGTATTCCCTTATCGTCTGTCAGTATATTCTGGCCATCGTGGAACGAAAGCTGTATTTTTCCCCCTGTTGTAATAACCTTTTTCATAACCTTCATCGGCTTGATCTCGCTGTTTTTCTCACTTTCCTGCCTGATTGTAAGTCTTCCCTTGTTATCATAAATTACCCGGTAATTCTTCTTTATTGAAGGTATTGAGATGACATCCATGAACCCTACCGCGGTCCTTCTCTCCTTCGTAACCCTTCCATCAACCTTTACTTCGCCCGCAGCGAGAATCCTTGTTATCTCCCGCTCCTTGTCACCAAGTTTGGCGTAATCCCTGAGCACAGTCAATAGTGCAACTGATGATTTCCTGTTATGTTTCCCCGTACTTGGGGTGGCTGACCAGAAATAGGTCTTCCGCGGGATCATCACAGTGGGTGGCACCATCTGTCTCTTAGTCTTGTTTATCATCTTCGTTCTCATCCTCCGGTTTATCTTCTTCCACGTTCTCTTCGGGTTGTTCCTGTTCCTCAGCAATTTCAGGGACCTCGGGTTCCGGTGCCTTCTCCTCCGGTACCGGTTCCTCTTCAACTATAATGTTCTTTCTAGCTGCAAGATCCTTGATCTTCTGGAGTCTTTCCTGCCTGGAAAGATCAAGCCGGGTTATCTTCAGGTTGCTCGGATCCACCATGAATGCCTTCTGCTTCCCGTCCGCCTTGGTCGCAGTTATACCTTCTATGGAAACCTTTGAGTCCACGTGATTTATGTCCAGCACCTTTCCCCCTTCTCCCTTTTTTGAGCCTGCTTCTATGGTTACTATATCTCCCTTTGCGAGAGGAAATGATCTTAATCCGTATTTCTTCCTCAGATCCTTGCTGAGATATACCTTAAATGTGTTCTTAACTGTCATTTGTACCACTCAAATTATTGATGATGCCACCGATGCTATCCTCGGCCACCTTTCTGCTGCTTCCCTCGACACTGACCCTTTGATCTCAGAACCTCTGACTTCTCCTTCCGGAGTTACCAGTACGGCGGCATTGTCCTCGAATCTCATCATGGTTCCATCTGGCCTTCTGTACGGCCTCTTCTGCCTGATCACCACAGCGTACACAATCTTGCTTCTCATTTCCGGCGTACCCTTTTTGACGCTTGCTACAAACATGTCGCCTACGCCTGCAGCCGGGATTCTCCGGGCAACTCCATGGTAAGCCTTAACATCTATAAGACTGATGATCTTTGCGCCGCTGTTGTCTGCACACGGCATGGTGGCACCAAGGGGCAACCCTCTCTGCTGTCTTCCAGCTATTCCTTTCATTGGCTCACCTTCTCAACCACGACGAATGAAATCGTCTTTGCGAGTTTCTTGCACTCCGCTATCCTGACAGTATCTCCAGGCTTGATATTGATGCATTCAGGAACGTGCGCGTGATATTTTGAAGTTCTAGATATCTTACGCTCGTATTTTCTGACCGGTCTCTTGTAATCCCTTCTGATTACAGCGCTTCTGATCATTGAAGCCGACTCCACTTCGCCGAGTATAATCTGACCCCTGATCTTAAGTTCACCGTGAAATGGGCATTTTTTATCATGACATTCAACTTCCGGTGCCTTAACTTCTAATCCTATATTCTTGCTCATTAGTTACCACCCTTTCTGATCATTCTTTCAATTTTTCTGTGTTCCTTTATCCTGTCCTCAGGCCTTGATACTATTGCTCTCCCAAGTATCTCAAGGCTCCTTTCACCGGATTTGATCTCGAAGCTGCAAATATCCTTGGGAATGACCAGCTGCTTTTTGCCGTCATTTATGACCAGGGTCTTCTTCGTCTCATCAACCACAATACCACGCTTTCCTTTCAGTGTGGGGTTTGCTGATGATCTGACAGAAATCTCCCGCCCTATGAACTCTCCAAAGTAGATTGCGTCTTCCGATCTCATTCTAAACGACCTCTGTCTTGAATCCCATCTCATCCAGATACTTCTTTACGGCATCCCTGTGGTCACCTTGGAGCTCAACAGTCTTTCCATCCTTCACTGTCCCTCCGGATGCGACCTTCTTCTTCAGCTCCTTGGCGATCTCGTATATATCTTCTGATTTTGGATCTATTCCCTCAATTATGGTCATGTTCTTCCCGTATCGTCTCTTGTCAACGCTTATCTTTATGGATTGTGAATCTCTGGTGAATCCTTCCCATGGCTGCAGTTCCTTTGGTATTCCGGTGAAATTCTTATCCTTCATTCCTTTGGTCCTCCACTGAGAACAGTATTTATTCTCGCTATCTGCCTTCTCAATGACTTGATCTTACCAGGATTTCTCGGTGCTCCGCCCATTGCGACTGACGCCCTTTCCTTGAGCAGTGATTCCTCGAGGGATTTCAGCCTCTCTTCAATCTCTGCCTTCTCCATTCCCCTAATTTGCTTGGCTCTGAGTTCCATCTACCTTCACATCTCCATTTGCGACATCCGTAACTTTTGGGCTCGCAACGATCGGCCCCACCTTGATTTCATCCGGAAGCTTGTAGTTATTGTCCAGCATTCTTACAGTAACCCCGATTACACCCTGTTTCAGCTTGGCTATTGAGAAACCGTTTTTCATTCCAGATCTTGACGGATCTCCGGAATACTTTACTGAACCATACATGAATTTCTGTGTTCTGGCGCGTTCGCCTGAAATCTTGCCGCCGATCCTTATTATAACCCCTTTTGAGTGGTTATCTATAACCCTCCTCAGTGTGGTGTTTCCGGCTTTCCTGTATGCCCATCCCTTTTCCAGCGATAGCGCAATTTTCTTAGAGACAACCTGTGGATTCAAATCAGGGTTCTCGATTTCCTTTACTTCAATCTGTGGCGATTCAACATGATACTTATGCTCCAGGTTTTCAGTGATCTCCTGAACCTTGGATCCACGCCTTCCTATGACAAGGCCTGGTTTGTTCACAAACAGCGTGATGTTTGTGCCGAACGGAGTTCTCTTCATTTCCATCCCTCCGAATCCCGCATGGTCGGTTTCCTTTCTGATGAATTCGGAAACGAGGAGTTTCTTAACGGCTTCATTGATGAATTTCCTCTCCTTCACTCTTCCACCTCCTGCAGTACAACATCAATATTGATAAGGTCCTTGAAATTAGCTCCAGCTCGTCCATATGCCTTGGGGGTGAACTTCTTGATCATCCGTCCCTTGCTGGCGGCTATGTGCTTGATGATGAGATTTTCAGTGTTCAAGCTCTTAAAATCTGCGTTTGCCTCAGCGTTATTCAGGACAGCCTTGAATTCCTTCAGGGCCTTTACGGGATATCTGCCCGGGCCAACGCCTTTCCTGTGCGATACCGAGTCAAGATACCTGAAATATGGGATTGGGAGTTCCTTCTTTATTGCCCTGTCTACCACTTCCTTTGCATGGTCAAGCTTCATTCCACGCAGATAGTGTGCAATGTTTACCGCATCCTTCATCGATATGTCTACTTCAATCGCTCTTGCAATTGCGCTTTTTTCACTAAATTCTGTTGTAGAGTAACCCTTCATAATATCACTTCAATGGCATGAACTTCGATGACCTGGTAGCGCCTACTCCCGGCCCTGAGTGCTTAACTTCCTTTCTCGTCTGTGCATATTCACCTAGGTAATGCCCCATCATTTCTGGCTTAATCTCGAACTTGACGTAAGAATTCCCGTTATAGACTTCCATGACTTTCCCTATATACTTTGGGAGAATGATAAAATCGCGTACGTGGGTTTTTATCTCCTTCTCCTCGCTGTTCATCTTCAGGTATAGTTTCTTCTGCTCCTGGTTCATCTCTCTTGTGAGAGACCTTCTCGCCCTGGAAGGCAGTATCTTGAAAAGTTCCTGATCGCTCATCTTTTTGAGCTCATCGAGAGAGAGCCCGCGATAGAGAAATTCCTTCGATCGCCCCATGGTTATCTTTTGTGATTTTCGTGATCTCCTCTTTATGGATTTTACCGAGGCCTGTCTCTTAACTACCATTAATTTTTCCTCCTTTGTGGTGATAGCCTTCCTACTTTTCTACCTGGCGGGGTTCCCCTTCCAACTGTGCTGGGCCTACCAACATGCTGATGATTGCCTCCACCGTGAGGATGGTTTACCGCGTTCATTGCAACTCCTCTGACAGTGTAAGGTCTCTTTGCCTTGCTCTGCAGGTAGTGAATATGCCTGCCGGCTTTCAGTATTGGAATGTCTCTTGCCCCAGAACCCGCAACGAGGCCAACAGTCGCTTTGCAGCCCGGGTTGAATTGTTTTGTCTTACCCGAGGGTAGCTTCAAGGTCACGGAGGTCCCATGGCTAACTACAAGTGCCGATGCACCAGCAGTGCGGCAGAACTTGCCGCCGTCACCTGGCATGCTCTCAATGTTGAACACCAGTGACCCGTCCGGTACATTTCCAAGAAATGAAGTGTCACCGCTTGCAGGTGTTGATGTCTTTCCAACCGAATAAACCTGCCCGACGTACGCGCCGTTGAATGCCAGTTGCGTATTCTTCTTGCCGGTTTCGGACTCAGAAATGATTAAAGGTGCATTTCTTCCCGGTGCCTGGACAAGATCTGTAACCTTATACTCACCGTCGGCTGGATGTTTCAGGATCCTTGTATGCCTGTGACTTGGGCTCCTGTATACAAGCCCCCCGTGTCCACGCCTCTGTGCCACTATATGTTTACCCATAATATTACCTCAGAATACCCCAATTCTCCCTGCGATCTCATCTGCAGAGTAGCTCTTGTCGAGCTCAACAATAGCCTTCTTCCCTTTCTTGGTTATTATTGTATTCACTCCCAGAACCTTCAGTTCAAATCTCTTCTCAACTTCTTCCTTTATCTGGGATTTATTCGCCTTTCTCGTCACCATAAATGTCAGTTTATTCTCTTTTTCCATCCCCAGCATAGATTTTTCTGTTGCTATGGGGCTGATTATGACATTAGTCATCTAAGACACCTCTCCTAACTTCTTAATGGCTGCGGCAGTATAGACTACAAGCCTTCCGCCAACACCACCCGGTGCCAGCTTTCTGATGCTGAGGCTGTCGGGAGTAGCGACCTCCACACCTGGCATAGACTTGAATACTCTCAGGTCGCTGCTGGAAGTCCCAACAACCAGTATGCTTCTGGGCTGTTTGTATCTTCTCCCCCTCATCTTTCCCCGTCCAGCCCTGACCTTTTTTCCTTCTTTGGCCCTTAACACATCATCGTAGATTCCGATGTTCTCAAAGAGTGTTATAGCATCCTTGACTTTCTTTACTTCATTCAATGTATCCTCAATAACAACCGGAAGATGGAGCTCCTCGTCAAATTTATGGCCCCTTTTCTTAACCGCACTCTTGTCTGCTGTCATGGCAATTGCGCTGAATCTTGCTATCTTCCTTTCCTTGTCGTTAATTTTCTTGTAAAGTATCTTGTTTGACCTCGGAGAGTGAGCACTCCTTCCTCCGACCATGCTGGCAAGTGTGACACCGCGTGAAGATCCTGCTACCCTTGGCAGCCTTGATATGCCGTGATTTGCCCCGCTGTTATGACCAACACGCCGCATCCCAGCTTCCGGTGATGACCCATACGGATGCCTCAATGTAAGTGATACAGCTCTGAACGCCTTTCCAAGAATATCTTCCCTCGGAGTTGTGCTGAATACGCCGGGAAGTTCGATCTTCCCTTTCATGTTTCCCTGATTGTCATAAATGTCTGTTTCCAACTTAGTCACCCTGTTTTGATTCCTTGGATATGTATGAAATTGTCAGATTCTCTATGTTTGATGATTTCTGCCTCGCTGGGTCTCTCATCTTCACTAGACGCTTTGAAGGACCCGGTATAGAACCGTGAACCAGTACGAAGTCACTTCTCACAAGGCCGTATCCAGGAAATCCGCCCTTCACGTTTATATCCTCATTTGACTCTTTCTTTGCATATTTGAGCACCCTGATGTTAGAAGCAGTCCTCTGATGTGTTCCCTTTTGGCCGGCTTGAGGAACGGTGTTTCTAACCCAGTCCGGGTGCCATGGTCCAAGTGTTCCTATCATTCTTCTGTGTTTTCTGTTTTTATAAGGCAGCAGCTTAACACCGAACCTCTGCACATGCCCAGTGAATCCTTTTCCCTTTGTAATTGAAATTGCGTCCACAAATTTTCCAGGGGTACTGAACTCATCAAATGAAATTTTCTTTCCAAGTTTCCCCTTGGCATATTCAATTTTTTCCTTGAGATCAGAACCGCCTATTCTTATCTCAAATATCTCCGGTGTTTTAGAAGGCACACCGGTTACCTCGGAAGGGTTAGTGCTTACAATCAGCCTAACATCTATAACTTCATTAACCGTTGGACTTTCAGATTTTTTCTTTCTCTCCGGGAGTCTTTTGAAAAGATCCTTATCCAGATCCTGAGCCCATTCCTCAGCAACCACAAAAAGGCCTGACTCGTCAGTATCATAATACCGGATTCCAACCACTGAAAGAGGAGGAACTTCAATTATAGTAACTGCAGACATTATTGTTTGCCCGGCAGTAACACTGCTCTTTCTATAATCCACCATCTCTATGTGTGTCATGCCGACCTTGTAACCAGCAAAAGCCTGAATTTTTGGCTTTCCTTCTGTCTCTGGCCAGCTTCGAATGTCGCTCTGCATATGCTGAGCGCGTACCCTAGGGTAATACCCCTTTGACCCCCTTCTGGGGTGATGTGGCGTCGCCATTTATTTCACCTAAAGAACCGTTACACTTATCGACCAAGCTAAAAATATAGACCTGGCCATTAGGGTTGCATAGTTGCATTGCCCTCTTAGTGTATGGCTTCTCTTATTCCGTTAGCTTATCACGGTATTTAAAATTTTATTGACTCCGCTGCACAAATTGAAACTGAAATTATGTCCCCTGTGGTGGTATCCGTTTATCAGAAT
Organism: Thermoplasmata archaeon; assembly: GCA_021793945.1. Next base: position 302 of record JAJYRT010000021.1, on the reverse strand, counting down.
AAAGAATGCCATCTAAGCAAGACCCGCAATTGAATTATGGGCTTGAGGACATGTCTTCCACTCTATTCGGCATGTTAGCCTAACTATTTTTTTCGGGAGTTTGATTATCAGGTGCAAAGTGCCCCTGCAGTGTCCCCTCGAAAGCGTAACTTGGAAAAAGACCGTTTTGGCTTCCACCATTTTGCGATAAGAAAATATAAATTATACGGGAATATTTCCATCAACTGGGTCCGTAGCTTAGCTAGGTAGAGCGATGGACTCTTAATCCATAGGTCGGGGGTCCAAACCCCCCCGGACCCGCT
>JAJYRT010000181.1 GCA_021793945.1 Thermoplasmata archaeon | reverse complement strand
AAAAAAAAATTATACCATTCCCATAAGATATCTTTAAATATGAAATTGTTGTGTCATGTCTGACGTAGTATGACAGGATGGAAGCGTTCAATATTTGAGGAAATATCTGAAAGAATCCGGGTCAAGAGCATTTTCCGCCTTGACAAAAAGAAACAGAAAAAAGCTTCTCTGAATTATTCCCAGTCAAAGGGGATAATGTACGCCCTCATTTTTTCAATGCTGCTCTGGTGGATACCAATAGCAGGTCCCGGAATAGCCGGGTACATGTCAGGAAGGAAATCCGGTTCCATAGGCAAATCCCTTATGTCTGCTCTGGTGGCAGATGCCCTGATAACCTTCGTCATGGTTTCCCTCGCGCCTTTCACATCCGGTCCATTCGGAGTTATGTCTTCCTATCTTCGCAGCGGAATAGTTACAGTTTCTGGATCCTCAATCTTCGTTGTATCAAACTTCGCAACCGACCTCAACACATATTATGGATTTGTCAAGACCATTGCAGTGGTTTTGCCAAGCGCAATCCTTACGCTCACGATATTCAGCTATGTCGGTGGGTTCGTATCAACAATGAAACTATCCGAGGAAAACTTCAACTACAGCTTCGTGAAGAACGAGTCAGGCACATCGTCATGGCGTAAGCCAAAGGTGGAACTTCAGGAAAGGACCTTAACGCCTTTCAATGGCGACAGGAGAGACGACGATTCTGCAATAGGATGGTCAAGAACGGACTGACATTTCCAATTCGGCGTAGTCAGCGTTCCTCAAATTTCATTATTCTTCCATCAGAATAAGTCCTGAAGTAAAAGTTGAAAGTCTCGTCACCCGACCTGGCTGTGCATTCTCTTCCTGAGGAGTAATTCCCGTTAAGGTCTACATGGTCAACGCTTTTCCATCCCGTTCTCTTCTTGACCTCTGACACCATGTTTTCGAATATGTCGGCACATATGTTGCAGCAGAAGAACATCCTGTCACCATCAATTTCCCTGTAGTATTCTCCCCAGGTTGCGTTGCATAGTGCACACCCCTCTTTGTTATTTGTTTCCAAGTATGACACCTCTTTCCAGTCTTGCCTCAAGATAATCGCTGAAGGCACCGGCTGACCGCAAGTAAGCGTACTGTATTTCCTCAAGATCCTCATCATTCGCGTGCTTTTCAGCCAGGCCGAGTGCGACATAGGAATGGGAAACATCGGCTTCATACCCCTCTCTCAGGAACGTCTTAACCTCTTCAGGAACATCCCTATCTGACAGGATAGATGGATTGAAGTATGGATACTTAGCGCCGTGGTTAGACAGATCACGGTTTGCAATGAGCTCAAGGGAATGCATGGCTGCCATTGTAGATATCCAGCTTCCCGAGGCGGCAAGGTCATTCCATATTTTAACGGCTTCCGCTGTCCTTCTCAGCGGTTTTTCCTCCAGGATGAAATTTCTGTCCAGCCCCAGCGATTCACCCATCCTTATCAAAAGTTCGTGGTGTGACGGCTCTGAAGCACCATAACCGTGTAGTTCTGTCATTACGTTCTCCAGCTCATAGGACTGGACATCCTCGAATTCGGTCTTCGCAATGACATATGAGCAGGACCTGATCCACTGCTTCAGGAAATGGTGGTGCTCAACCACATAGCCCCTGAGCACTTCAGGATCATATTGCTGCATCGCCAGGATGAAGGGATGCGGTGAATCCCCCCTGAATCTTTTCACAAAATCGGAAATTATCCACTTTCCAATGCCGCCTGAAATATTGTAAAATGAAACCAGGGAATCTGAAAGATCTTCCGCATTCATAAGATTCCTTGATATATTCCTATTCAGCCATGAAACATGCCGGAAGTCGCTTGACCTGGATTGATAGATAAAGTGCTCCGCAAGCATCCGGTAGTTCCCGCTCTCGAATTTCAAGCCGCATACCGGGCAAAATGTCATAATATCATCAGCCAGCTTCAATAGATATATGTTTTGTCACTTTCCAGTGCCAGTACCTTAATTCAGCGTTGCAGCAGAATTATATCTGCCAGGGATTCATCCGCGCACTCCTTTATCAGCGCGGACACTGCAATATCCGTAAAGGGGATTGAGACCGGTGAATAATTATTATACTCCCCAACATTTTCTCAACCATGATAGATGTCAGACTCCTGAGGGAGAAGCCTGAGATATTCTACGATTCCTGCAAGAAACGCTTCTTTGATACGTCAGTTCTTGACAGGTTCTTCACGCTTGATGAAGCATGGAGGGAAAAGCTGAGGGAGATCAACGACCTAAAACATGAGAAGAACAGCCTTACCGAAGTAATCGCCAGGAACGTAAAGGCAGGATCTGATGTAGAGAAGGAGAAGGGCATGGTCAAGGCGCTGAACGATCGCATTGGCAATCTTGAGGAAGCCCAGAAAAAAATTTCAGATGAGCGGGATGGCACGCTTCGGCTGATACCCAACCTGCTCCATGACGATGTTCCTGTTTGCAGGGGTGACGAGAACAACCAGCTGGTCAGGTATTCCGGGCATGCCAGGGTTTTCCGCGATGACAGGGATACATTCCTCAGGGATTCAGGCAATTCCGGGGATTACGAGCTTCTGGACAACAGGCCCGCAAGCCATGTTGACATGATAAAGGATCTCGACCTCGTTGATCTGGACAGGGCAGGGAAAATATCCGGAGCAAGGTTCTTCTTCATAAAGAACAGGCTCTTCAAGATCGAGCAGGCTCTCATCAATTACGCAACGGACTTCCTTGCCGAGAGGGGATTCACCGTGATTGAACCGCCGCTGATGATCAACTATGAATCAATGGCAGGAGCGACGGACATAGAGACATTCAAGGACTCGCTCTACAAGATAGAGGGAGAGGATCTTTACCTGATATCGACGTCCGAGCACGCAATAGCTGCAATGCTGAAGGATGAAACCCTTGAGGAGGGCGAGCTGCCGGAAAGGGTAGCGGGAGCCTCACAGTGTTTCAGGAGAGAGGCAGGCGCTCATGGAAAGGACACAAAGGGCATATTCAGGGTGCACCAGTTCAACAAGGTGGAGCAGTTCATATTCTGCAAACCCGAGGATTCCTGGGATTATTTTGCTGAGATCGTTGCCAACAGCGAGAAGATATACCAGAGCCTGGGGATTCCTTACAGAGTAGTCAATGTCTGTTCCGGAGAACTTGGATACCTTGCAGAGAAAAAATACGACATGGAAGCATGGTTCCCGTCCCAGGGAAAGTTCAGGGAAATTGTTTCCATATCCAATGACACGGATTACCAGGCAAGGTCTCTTGGAATAAAATACCGGACCAAGGACGGAAACAGGTATGTCCATACGCTGAACGGCACTGCAATAGCCACAAAGAGAATACTGGTAGCAATTATGGAGAATTTCCAGTACGATGGAGGCAGATCCTTCAAGGTGCCGGACGTGCTAGTGCCTTACACCGGATTTGACAGCGTCAGCAGGGAAGA
>JAJYRT010000180.1 GCA_021793945.1 Thermoplasmata archaeon | reverse complement strand
TCAGGTAGCTTGCCTGTGTCTGTGTGTACCTGTACACTACATCCGCTCGCTCATTCTGAAATTCCCACGGCTTTACTATAACGAGGTCATGCTCCCGTATCCACATGCGTTTCTTCATTTTACCCGGAATCCTGGAATTCCTTGTAAATCCGTCCTCGCACATAACAGTCAGCCTTGAGGCTCCTGACAGTTTTTCAACTAGACCGAACATTTCCCCCTTCCTTTTATTGGGGAGGATGACTCGAACCTGTTGATCATTCTCATTAGCCTGGCTGTTGGAATCCATGATTAGCCTACATGCATTGGAAGGCTGAATATAAACATGTCCCAGTTCCAGGGTGAAAACTCCAATCTGGATATTCCCTGCTGATCACCCAATCGATGCGCCAACAGGTACCATAAACCACATGGATTGCGGGCTCGCGCATCGAAGGAATTCTTAGCCTAAGCGAGAGCGAGAATTCCAAAAAGAACCACAAAAGCAAGGCTGGCCCAGTACATAATTTCCCTCTTCTTTCCTGTGGCGTATTCCCTCATTACCCTCCTGTTCTTTGATATCAATCCCATCATAACGGCTGGTCCTATGAGAACGAATACAAACAGTACCAGCAGGTATAACACAGCATTTATGAGCAGGGACTGCGGTATGATCATGGCAGTTATCAATGCGGGTAGGCTCTCCATGATGTATACTGAATTTGCCCTGTTCCTCTTAAGCCCAAGCGCTTCAACAAGCCCCCAAGCGCTACCCATGGAAATTACAACCAGAGCCAGGAAGGCCGCCCCTATGAGGCCTATGCCGAAGAGATACGGGGAATAGCTGTTGGCGACCACGGAGAGAGCGCCTGCAAGCTGGCGAGCAGAAGCGAAATCTGTACCTGATCCAACGCCGCTCATGGTCATCTCAACGACAACCATCAGCAATTCACTTACGGCTGCTCCAGCAAGTGTTTCCTTGCGCATTGAACTCAGGGCATTCCTGGTAAATGATCTGGAAATCCCGCTGGTCGGATCCTGTCCGGAAAGAGAGACATCACTTTTCCTGACCTTGCTGACCTTCTCTGCCGTGGCGGAAGTCTGGAAGAACAGCATGAACGGCATTATCACCGCGCCAACGTTAACAGCCAGTATAAACAGGTAACTCGGTGTAGCCGCTATATAAATGGGACTGTAGGCTACTATCCCCCTTATGAGAAGAGTGGCAACAAACGACACAATTAGCACCGAGGATATTGCGAGCAGAATTACTTCTGTGGTGCCATATTTCCTCTTCGTAACGATCAGGATATGGAGTATGTAGACAAGAGGAAGGGCGAGAAGTGCGGAAATATCGAGAAGTTCCAGTCCGATGGCAATGCCTATATACTCTATGGCGTATGTTACCATATCGGTTACCACCATCGGAACGGTCATGATCATTGTGGTACGCCTGCTGTAGTTCTCCCTGATCACCTCTCCAAGACCTTTCTCGGTTACTGTGCCAATCCTGCCAGAAGCTTCCTGTATGAAAAAGAGCGGGATTATCAGGATCAGCATGAACCATATGAGCCCGTACCTGAACAACGCGCCAGTTTCAGCTGCCCCAAGTGTGCTGCTCGCATCCATGTCAGCGATCATAACAAGCCATGCTGGGCCGAAAAATTTCAGGTAACGCTTCACTCCCTGAATAGAAAGCAAGCTACCACCCCTTGATATTTCCGTCGAAATGCTTATGTGCGGTTTGCGACAGGAATATAAAAAAATGCATCATGGCATCACGTAAGGATGTCCTTACATGTCTAATCACTACTTAAAACAATACCCTGATCTTGGCTCCAGGGCATAATATCAAATTCACATTACCATTACGTAATTGTAATGGTAAACGAGATTGTCCAGATAAGAAGGGAACGTGGAGACCTTGAGTTTATTGACTTCCTCGTGAAGGCCGGCATATGCAAAACCAGAAGCGATGCAATCCAGTATCTTGTATCCTTGGGGATTTCTTCCTCAAAGAAGCTCCCTCAGATTATTCGAGTAGTAGAAGAACTTAAAAAGAAGAATAAGAAGGGAGAATACTCCATCGAGCTGCCTGGTGCAACCGGAATATTGATGTGAGAGAGATAGGTTTCAGTGAGATATATACATACAAGCGTAATAGTTTCAGCTTTAGATATACTGGATTAAGAACACGTTCTGGCCACAAGAGTGATCCACGATCGTTGTGACAAGGTCGTGAGCGAGTTGACACTCATCGAAATGGCCAGTATGATAAGGAGAAGACAATATGGCCTGGATAAGAAAGCTATCCCAGACTCGCCTGACATAATCGATCTTTATGGTAAGGTATTATACATTTTGCAAGAAATGGATCTGAGAGTACTGTTTTCCAAAGAATCGATCATCGGGTCACCATTTGGAAACGTGACGTCTCCCTATTTCAAGGCGATTGAACTGAGTTCAGATATTCCTATGAGAACACTCGATTTACTGCATCTAGGATATGCAAGCGAGATAGGAAGTAGCCTTAGCATAAGCTTGGATTTTCTTATCCGGGACAATGATTTCGCAAAATTTTCAGAAAAGATCCTCGAGATACTTGGCATAAGGGTGCTGGTCTTGAGCCATGCCCTGAAGTAGAGCACCCATTTCCAACAGATTCTTTTCGTGCGCAGTGCCTCTTGGGGCTATGTCAGCAGCCAGCTGACTATGTTCTTCCTAGGAGCTGGTTTCTGTCCTGCAATTTAATTTACCGATATTTCAATCTCTCTTGCATCCCCTAAAATAGGAAAAATTATAGCTTCATCGTTGGGGGGTATATTTCAGGCTTTTACGCATCTTATGCTTCTTAATGCAAGATATTGAACCATGGGAGGATGATAATTTTGACCAGAAAAGGCAGTTGAAACTACGATTCTACTTTGTATGACAAATTTCCTGATTATCTAGAAGACACACAACCAACGGACAGGAAAGCGGGACTTGAAACCTTTGATTGGCTTCATGCCATCCTCATAGCACACTCGATACACCGGCCTTGTCGATTCAAACGGTATGAGTCAACATTTCAGGCGATTGCAATTTCTCCCCTACTGCGGGAAGAATTTTATGGCTGCGGCTATATCCTCTGGTATTCTGGATCTTCCGCCCTCGTGGCCAAAATATACACATCCGTCTTCCCCCACAACAAGATCTGCACCCGGCGTTATGGAATTTAACTGAAGGTACCTCAGAATTTCGTCACTTTCAAAGATTACTCTTGACACTCTGACTTGGCTCTTTTTAACAATTTCCCGGAGCGATAGATCATTCGGCTCGGTGACATTCCCTGAAATGTCCGGTACTGGATTTCCGTGAGGACACTTTTCACAGCCATAGTTCTCGCAAACAAGACTGGCTATTGTTTCCGTTATTCCGTGCTCTATTCCCATTGCCTCGCTGTCAAGAAGGTCCCATCTCATTTTCAGAGCCCGGCTCAGGAGTATTTCTGCTA
>JAJYRT010000020.1 GCA_021793945.1 Thermoplasmata archaeon | reverse complement strand
GCGACATCAGTGTTCATACAATTTAGTGCCATTATCTGCCATTTTTTCAACTGGTTCGCTTTTTTCCGTGCATAACGTAATTAATGTTACCGTATGTGTTTAAGCCTTAACTCCTCGTTCTTTGTGCAATAGAGTGCACATATTCCCTCATTTCAATCTCCAATGAACGCCTATTCTGTGGCATTTCTGTCTTATTGCGAAAGACCTTTTACATATTACACACACTGTGTAATATTGTTGAACTGCCTGACTGGGTAAGGAAATACAAGGCCACGGGGATCGAGATCAGGGTTCCTTGTGATAGGTATTACGCGTACGAAATGTCCAGCAAATGGAATAGAGGGAAGAAGAGATCGGACAAGGTGACAGGGAAATATCTTGGCGTTGTAACACTCCGGGGCATATTGAAGCCAGATCCATGGGCAATGTGAGATCTGATTATGAATACGGCAATATTTCACTGCTGTATGGCATAGCAGAGAAGACCGTCATCCTTGTACTGAATGATATATATCCAACCCTGTGGGAACGCAACATATCTTACGTTATCCTGAGGAACATACAGCCATTGCCCATGAAATCCGTGCACTTTCTGTACGAGAAGACAAATCTTTTCAGGGTAATGGACGAAAGCGTGAATCCAGATTAACTGTCAAGAATGATCTCCTCCCTGCCGAAGGATCAGTGCATCAATGTCATAAGAAAACTGACAGAAAAAAGTGAATAGGTTCTCATGGATTCAACTGCAATGTTCTCCAGATCCGAAAACATGTCATTCCTTGAACCTGGCCATAATTCAAAGGGCATGCACCTTCCATACATCAACGTTATGATGCTCTTTTCATTCATAAGGACAATTCCTCCGTTCGTCAGGATACTTTCAGGATCAATGAGGGATGTTTCAGCCATGTCAAAGACCATTGACATGGCGGGTGTGGAGAAATGTGTCATAGTAGCGGATAAGGAATTCTTTTCCTCTGATGGCATTAAGAAACTGAAGAATAAACATCTCAGCTATGTCATACCACTGAGGAGGAATTCGTCCCTCATACCTGATACTGATAGCTTCACGGGTTTTTTCAAGTACGATGGAAAACCCTTCAAGTACTGGAAACGTGATAATGATGTGTACATGCTCGAGGTTCCAGTACTGAAAAGCGAGGAGGAGAAAGACTTTCTTCTGAGAATTGAATCGAATAGGAGGAGCATGAAACAGTTTGATGAAAATGAGGTCAATTTCGAAAACTCTATCTTCTCGCCGACCTGAACTATGAACCTGATAGGATATACCGGTTGTACAAGCAGCTTGAATATGTGGAATACGCATTCACTGTGTACAAGAACGATCTTGAGGCTGATAGATCATATCTCTGGGATGATCACACGCTTTTTACCTATATGTTCCTGAACATTCTTTCACTGTATTTGCACTTCCAGTTCCTGAACTGGATAGATGGAAAATACATTGTAAGAGTCGTGTTGCTGATACTGTCGAGAATAAAGATATACAGGATGGAGAATCAGGAGATCATGAATGAGATACCGAAAAAAGCGAAAGATCTGGTATCTGATATGAAAATTGATCTGGACGTATTACGTAAAAACAACCTAGATAAGCTTTAAATAATCATAGTCTATATATCATTATGAGACACCGAAAATGGAACAGATTGGAGGCAAACGAGTTTTCGGTACGACTTGGATCAATGGACAACAATGAACGAATTGTGTTTGGTAAAAGAGTGGTGTCAGGTGAAGGTATCAGAGCACAGATCCGTTCCGAAAACAAACAACTTGTTGCAATTTCGTTAGTAATCCTCTTTGGCGTCGGCGTAACTTTCGGTGTGCTTTTTTCATACCACCCTCCCTCAACTTCTTCATTAGCTACTCCTGCTGATACTGTGTACTATGGGAACGAGTATTATGTGAATGAGTCGGGTTATGATGCTCTTGGTCTCTGGCTGGGTACTGTCAATACATTATGGACTTTTGGGTATGATACATCGGTAGGGCAATTTGTCCTCAATGGCAACACCTTTTTCTCTACCTCACATAGTAATCCATGGTATGGGTCCGCCGTGGTTGATGGTAGTACCAATACACCAACCACAACTGATCTGTCAAGTTCTACACAGTACACCATAAGTGGAAGCACAGGTACCATAATCAACGACGTGGTAGCAGCGGGAAACTACGAAGTGGGTACATATGGATATACATTGGGCCAACAACCTGCGGAGATTTTATTCGTCGTTCCACTTGATGAGTAGAAATCAATTTAAACCAACATTTTTTTATGGTGTTTAATGGTAAATCATAAGACTTATGGAAAGAAAGGTTCTAAATCAAGAGGGAAGTTTCAAAGGGTCTCAACATACCTCGTTATAGTTTTCATATTTTTTGGTTTAGTAATTAATGCGATTCCAATGTTTTCTTTCTATTTCGGGAGCTATATTCAAGACACTGTGCATAATCCTAGCGCTAACGGTTCCGAACTTCGGTATTACGGATTTTATGGCACTGCCCCGGGACCAAATCTAACTGAGTATGCATATGGCTTTGAGTTTTTTATAACTGGCCTTGGAAACAGTGTATATCATGTTGATGAGACTGTGTACAACGTTTCTAATAGTGTTGGTAAACCTATTGGGCTGAATATAAAAGATATTAAAACTCCGTTCATTGGTAGTATGACTACAAAGGTCTACTCCAGTTCCAGTAATATGAGTTATCAAGATAGCCCCTTCCTGCAGCTGGTTCTTCCCAAAAATACAACTCCCGCAGCTAACTACCTAACTCTTAAAATAACGGGGAACACCAGAGAATACGCGGCGGAAGCTTATCTTGGATACCCATCATACTTGAATACTACTGCACCAAGTGATAGTTTAGTTAACTATGTAGCAGTTGATGGACAATACATTCTGGCTAACTTTGTATACCCCGGTGCCAACTTTACCAGTTTTTTTCACACGATAGAACCAAATGCAAGGGCATTTACGAGCAACCTTCCTGCAACTATTCTCCTGGGATCTGGAAATGTAGCAATCAGCCAGGACTGGCTTGGATGGATCTCATACGGCTTTGATCTCTCCTACCCGGTTAATGTTGCTCTCCTTGCGGTTGGTGGCCTTTTGGCAATAATAAGGTTTAGGGAAGGCTTCTGAGATTTATGCAAATTAGATGCAAGGGTCTTCAGGTATCATTCGGAGATTCAGTTGCTCTACACAAAATTGATTTGAATGTAGACGCAAAGAGAATCGTCTTATTAGGGCAAAATGGGTCCGGAAAAACAACACTTTTAGCGGTTCTATCCGGATTGTTGCGACCAACGGAAGGCGAGGCCTTTATAGATGATGTGTGCCCATACGATGAACGAGAAAGGTCCGTTGAAGAACTCTCGTATATGTTCGGGGTTTCGCGTTATCCTTATAGAATTCGTGTCAAGGATTTCATGCAGTTTCTGCAGAAAACCAGGAAATATGAAAATAATATGAACCAGGCTTTTGACATGGAAATCCTTGAGCAAATTATGGATAAGAGAATGAGCGAGCTTTCATCAGGTGAAACTCGGCTTGTTGCGATTATTAATGCGACTTACCGCACTGAAGGTGCGCTGATCCTCGATGAGCCCTTTGCTTTCTTGGATGCTTTAAGAAGTGCAGAACTTATAGACCGTTTGTTGGAAAGTGGCAGGGAATATATCTTTTCGACACATATCCCTGAGGAAGCTGAGGCGGTGGGGGATTACTTTATAGTGCTTGATAAGGGAGAGGTTAAATGGAGCGGAAATCTAAACGACCTTTATCGGGACGGAATCTTTGAGGTTTATTTGAATTCACGAAATATACCGGCATTAGAGTTCATTTTTAGATATGGGAATATTGCTCTCATCAAAAGCAATAGCGAAAGCCTCAGCGATAGTATGAAGAGGGGCGAGATTTTGGGATTCAGGCATGCCGGAGTCAGGAGGGTCTATTACGAAACTAGGTAACGCGCTAAGATGGTATTTCAAGGAATCGTTTCCCCATCCGCATACTGAGGTGCTGTTAATCCTCCTCCTTGGTATTCAGTATCTGTCCATAAACGATCAATTTGTCAATCCGGTTACAGGCATTTACATGGTGTCCCAATTTCTAGTGATACCATCCATAGTCCTTTTCAACGGGTTAATGTACCTTAAGGAAGAGGAGATAACAATATTTGAGATCACGATGATTGGGAGCTGGAAATCCGTTGCTGTTGGACGCCTTTTTTCCTTGCTGTCAAGTTTTGCGCCATTCATCGTGATAGAGTTTCTTTTCTTCCATTTCTTCTCATCATCTACGATTTTCTTTCTGATAGCTATTACCATTGTAATGAACAGTACTGTTGTTATGTTTGCTTCACTTATTCCCAATAAGTCCGGGGCGTTGATGGTAATTCTTGCAACAGCGTTCCTGTTGCCTCTTTCTTCTTTCGTAGTAGTTCAGAGTTATTCTTCTCTTTCCATTACAATCCCACCTGCCATGAGCGCAGTACTGTATCTGTTCTCACCTCTGCTTACCGATATGATGTATAATAGCCATGTAGTGAGCCTTGCCCCCGACTGGGGTCTAGCTGTTTTGTGCATATTTTCTATCATAACCGGATCTCTGTACATCCATTCGTTCGGAAGATTACAGTTTAAACCGTAAATACTGACCAAAAAGTATTATAGAAATCCCGTCAAGATTATTCTTCATAGTCATTTCAAAATTGAAGAGATCAACGTTCAAAGATTTGTTTCAGTAAATAGTCTTACAAAAGCTATGGTTACACTTAGTAAGTCGTTGAAATTCTCCTATTGCTAAACAGTTGAACCAAGGAGGAAAGTACGCAGGACGAAGACATGATCTCAAGTCAGGGGATGCAGAATAAGTCATGGATATGGCCATTATATATCCGAAGACATGATTAAACCGTAAAATATAGGATTTTTCTGTCTCTGAAAGAGTGACAGAATAAACAATTCGTCCAGTACAAGACGTCAAATAGTACAAGATCGAGCAGATCTGCAAGAATGGTATGTCTGGTTTATACACATGCGGGAGTCTATAAGACATCAAGTTTGGAATGAGCCCGCCGGGATTCGAACCCGGATCATAGGCTCCGGAGGCCTATATGATAATCCGTTACACTACGGGCCCTATTTCTTGTAGTTTATCTCCCTCAGGAATTTTCTCCTTGTATTTTTATCATTCTCATTCTCAACCCCAACCGGAGAGAACCCATCTATCACACCGATAATCCCGTTTCCTCTTTCTCCCTTTGCCACAATCACTTCAAGAGGGTTTGAAGTTGCCGCAAATATGCTGCCTACCTCCTGGCACCCCTTGATTGCGTTCAAGACGTTTATCGGATAAAGGTCCTTCAATATGATCAAGAAAGTATGACCGGCGGCAATACGCATTATATTATCAACCGCTATCTTCTCAAGTTTCTCGTCAGTTCCATCGTATCTTGCCAGCTTATCCCCGGAAGCTTCCGAGAAAGCCAGCCCAAATTTTGCGCCAGGTACTGCAGTTGAGATGATTTCTGTCAAGTCCTCAACCGTTTTTATGAAATGTGAGTATCCCAGTATAACGTTTGTCCCCTCGGGAAACTCCAGCGGGACTGAGTAGATTTCCAGCGTCATAGGGAGACATATTAAAAGAAGATTATAACGTTGTGCACCTGCTTCCAAAACGTTAAATTCTCAGAGTAATGGTGTTTACGTGGATTTCTATGAAGTCATAGGGGAGAAGATTAAATCCGGGCAGGTCCGAAACAAGAAGGATTTGCAGAACCTGAAGATCAGACTTGCAAAGGAGTTGTCGCTTGACTTCATACCCAGCGATGTTGAAATCCTTAATTCAGGCAACTTCTCTGAAGTGGAGAAAGACCTGCTGCGCATAAAGAACACCAGAACAATATCCGGAGTTGCGGTCGTTGCGGCAATGACCTCACCAGACAATTGCCCTCATGGCAAGTGCATTTACTGCCCGGGAGGAGTGGACAATAACTCACCGCAGTCCTATACGGGACATGAACCGGCTGCGCTCAGGGGAAGAAACAACAATTACGATCCATATAACCAGGTTTTCAACCGCGTAAAGCAACTGGATCTCATTGGACATGACACGACAAAAATAGACCTGATAATTATGGGTGGGACTTTCACTGCAAGGGAAGAGGCATACCAGACAAGTTTCATCAAGGGTTGCGTCGATGCAATGAATGGCACAATCGGCAGGAGCCTTGAAGAGTCCATTCTTGCCAACGAAAGTGCTGGAAAGAGATGCGTAGGCCTCACTGTGGAAACAAAACCGGACTGGTTCTTTGAGCGCGAGATAGACGCCGCCCTGAACTATGGTACAACTAAAGTTGAGCTGGGTGTACAGAACCTGTCGGAACGCATTCTTAAAATTAACATGCGCGGGCACACACTCGATGATATACGGAGGTCAACGCAGTTGTCCCGGGATGCTGGATTGAAAATCGTATACCATATTATGCCAGGTATGTACGGATCCAGTTATGATGATGACATTAAGAGTTTTGACCTGATGCTGAATGACCCGGCTTTCAAACCTGACATGCTGAAAATTTATCCGACCCTGGTCACAAAGGGGACCCCACTTTACAGGCTGTGGAAACTCGGAAGATATGCTCCACTTGATACAGGAACCGCAGTGGATCTGATATCCTATCTTATGGAAAGGATGCCCCCCTGGATCAGGGTACAGAGGATGCAACGCGACATTCCAGTGAAATTTATAGAAGCAGGCGTAAAGCGAAGCGATATCAGGAACCTTGTGTCAGCCGAACTTGAGAGAAGAGGCGTTAGGAGCATGGAAATCCGTGGAAGGGAAGTGGCAGGTGAGCTTTTCTCCAGCGATTTCAAACTGAAAAGAGTGAGATATGATGCAGCCGGAGGAATTGAGCACTTTCTATCCTATGAAGATGCGGATGAAAGGATAATCGGTTTCGTCCGCCTGAGGATACCCTCAGAATATGCCCACAGGAAAGAAATGGCAAATTCTTCAATTATAAGGGAACTCAAAATATTTGGAAATGTTGTCCCGGTGGGCAAGCACGATATGAATGGATGGCAACACAGGGGACTGGGTTCCGAACTTCTTAACGAAGCTGAAAAGATAAGCTCCGACTGTGGCATGAACAGAATGCTTGTAATCAGTGGAATTGGTGTGAGAAACTATTTCAGGAAGCTGGGTTACGAACGTGTGGGTCCTTACATGGGCAAGACCATCTAAAAAGGAGACTAAGACATCCTGCCTGATAAACAGAAATGACCAATGAGCGCACAAAGTTCCGTGCTGGCTTGATTAAGTTGAACAATACTTTTATATTCCATTGCATTGACGATCTGCGATGCTTGCAGTCTATGTCATTCTAGGGCTGGTGCTTCTATTTACAGCCATATACCTGCTTTATACCATAATTGGAGCTGAGAAATTTTGAGTTATGATCCCTTTGGCATCTCAGCCCTGTCCGGATATGGCAACTCTTTCTGGCAGGTAAACAGAGTTGCATCCGGAGTAGTAATCATACTTATCTACCTTGCAATCGTGATCATATTCGGGGTGATAATCTCCGGCTTCATCTCTAAGATATACAGAGACCAGGACAACTGGCTCACTCCCATCTCGGGACGGATAGTGAACTTTTTCGAGAAGATCATCGGCGAGGGGTCTGAAAGACAGATGAAATTCCGCGAGTATTTTCTTACCTTGCTATTTTTCAACGCCGCTGCCGGTGTGATATCGTTTATTTTCATTTTTTACCAGAGAGATTTCCCCTTTGCGTTTGCAAACAATCACATGACAGCCAGCCTCACCTTCAACACCGTAAGCAGCTTCATCACCAACACCAATCTCCAGCATTACTCAAACCCTTTCGACCTTTCATACCTGAGCCAGACATTCGTAATAACCGGCCTTATGTTCCTATCTGCCGGGACAGGCTTTGCCGCTTCTATGGCATTCATAAGGGGAATTCTGCAGGACAAGGGGACTATTGGAAACTTCTACCACGACTTTCTGGTCTCAATATTCTACCTTATACTGCCCCTCACCCTTCTGGTAACTGTTATACTGATAGTAAGCGGAATTCCGGAAACAACTCTGTCCTACATCAGTGTGCAGCCCGTTTTTTCCTCAGTTACATATAAGGTACCGCTCGGATCTGTTGCAACTCTTGAAGCTATCAAGAACATCGGTACAAACGGTGGAGGATTTTATGGGGCGAACGCCGCATTCCCATTTGAGAATCCGAACTGGTTCACAAACATTACGGAGTTTACCTCTTTCCTTCTCATCCCACTTGGTTCTATAATAGCGCTTGGCAAGGTTTTCAGCGATCGCCGGTTCATGGTCATGCTTGTTTCTGTCCTGATGGTTTTCTTTGTTTTTACCGCATTTCTCACTTTCTACGGTGAAATAACCGGAATACCATCCCTGTCCACGCTTGGCGTCATCTACAACGGGAACATGGTAGGAAAGGAAACTTCCATAGGCATCGCAGGTTCTTCCATTTTCAGCATTGGGGCTACCATCACATCCACCGGCGCAGCCAATGCAATGCTGGCAGCATATTCGCCGGCTGGACTGCTGGGAAACCTTGTCAACCTACTGATAAATGACCCAGTAGGCGGTATAGGTACGGGTGTCCTTAATATTTTCACCTCTGTGATTTTTACAGTGTTCATTGCATCCCTCATGGTAGGAAAGCTTCCCGAACTGATGAGCATTAAAATTGGATCGAAGGAGATCAAGTATTCCACGCTCTCGCTTATTACCCATCCCCTTTTGATAATAATTCCGCTGGGCATCACCCTCATGATCCCAAGCATAATGGCTTCATTTCCGAATCCGAAACCAGATGCCATCACAGAGCTCCTTTACGAGTTTGCGACTTCCGCCTCAAACAACGGTTCTGAGGTCGGCGGATTCCTTACAAACCAGCTTTACTTCAACGTGCTGGACGGCATAATTATGATCCTTGGAAGATACGTGATCATGGGGTTCCAGCTGAAGATAGCCGATCTCTTTTCAAACAAGAAGCCGAAGGTGGAGATGGGGAAGAGCATTGATACGGGGTCGTTCTACTTCGGACTCATGCTCCTTGGTGTAATGATACTTGTTGGCCTGCTTTCTTTCTTTCCGATCCTCGCCCTGGGACCCATACTTTCGTGGGCTAAGGCCTTTGAGCAGTCAATCTGGATGGTGATTCGTTGAAAGGATATGTGGCAGTCATTAAGGGGACTATGGAGAAATTCAGGCCGGATTTCCAGATGAAGAATCCGGTCATGTTTGTGACCGAAATTGCCTTCATAATCTCAATCTTTGTAATGTTTTTCCCTTCATATTTTGATGCTCCCTCGACGGTAGTATATATCAACTTCTACCTTGCAGTGGCGATATTGCTCTTCCTGACCCTGCTCTTTTCAAACCTCAGTACAACCCTGTCCGAGGAACAGAGCAAAACAATCACTGCCTCCCTGAAAAAAATGAAGACGGAAACAATTGCCACCCGGCTCATTGACAGTGGAAAAGAGACAGTCCCATCGGATCAGCTGAAATCCGGCGACATGGTGATAGTAAGTGCAGGTGAGGTTATTCCCGGAGATGGCGAGGTTGTTTCCGGATCTGGCTATGTTAACGAATCCAACGTAACAGGAGAATCCAGGCCTGTCCGTAAGATACAGGGAGACAGCGTTACAGGGTCCACAACCCTGCAGACCGATGAACTTGTAATCAGGATCACCGCAAACCCGGGAGAAACTTATATAGACAAGATGATCGAGATAGTTGAAGCGGCCGTCAGGGAAAAGACACCGAACGAAATTGCCCTATCCACCCTCTTATCGGGCCTGACCCTTATATTCCTCATAGTCACCGCCTCAATATTCGCATTATCTGATTTCCTCGGTTTCACGTCCAACACGGACATATTGATAGTCTTGCTAATTGCGCTCATCCCTACCACTATTGGAGGTTTGATGCCAGCAATTGGCATTGCGGCGGTAAACAAGATATCACAATTCAACGTCATATCCAAATCCGGCAGGGCTGTGGAAAATGCCGGAGACGTTGACACTATTATTCTGGACAAGACCGGCACAGTCACCATGGGTGACAGGGAAGCCATCCGGTTTTATCCAAACTCCGGTGTGCAGGAAACGGATTTTATAAAGTACTGTGCAATGGCTTCCATGCAGGACAATACAATGGAAGGGATGTCCATTGTGAAACTGGCCAGGGAAAAGGGAGCCGAAGTTTCTGATTCTGATATAACTGGGTTTGAATTCCTGCCGTTCTCCGCAGATACAAGGTTCAGCGGAATTAAGGGGAAAGATACATACATCTACAAGGGTGCGCTTTCAACAATGATCAAGAATCACAAGCTCAGCGATACTTTTATAGTCGCACTCTGCAAGGAAATATCGCTTAGGGGTGGTACTGCATTGCCTGTCGTCAAGGACGGTAAATTTGTGGGCGTCATTGAACTTAACGACACCCTGAAGCCAGGGATAAAACAGCGTCTGGATCTCCTTAAGAAGATGAATATAAAAACCATAATGTGCACAGGTGATGACGAGGTCACTGCATCGTATTTCTCGAACCTCAGCGGGATCGACGAATATGTTGCCAATAGCACCCCAGTGGACAAATTCAACGTAGTGATATCTGAGAAAGCAAAGCAGAGGATGGTGGCAATGGTCGGTGACGGAACCAATGATGCTCCAGCTCTGGCAAAGGCTGACGTTGGAATGGCCATGAATAAGGGAACCGCGCCAGCCAAGGATGCAGCTAACATGATTGACCTGGATTCCGATCCTACAAAGCTGATGGATGTTATATTCATAGGCAAGCAGATACTGATCACGAGAGGCGCACTGACGTCATTCAGCATAGCAAACGATGTGTCAAAGTATTTCGTCATCATACCCGCCATGTTCTATTTCATTCCAGCACTCGGAGCACTGAACATACTTGGACTTGAGAATCCCCTGACGGCGATAACATCCGCACTGATCTTCAACACCATCATCATACCTCTTTTGGTGCCGATGGCAATCAGGGGCGTCAAATACAGACCGTCCAGCATAGCAGCGCTCTTCAGGAGAAACATACTCATATATGGAGTCGGCGGAATTATTGTTCCATTTTTAGCCATAAAAGTTATTTACGTATTGCTTTCGATTCTGGGGGTGGGATGGTGAAAAATAATTCATTCGGCAAAATGATAATGAAGACGACCGCGCTGGCGATTATTGCAATGTTCCTTCTCGGCTTTGCATTTCCGACCATAACCGCCTTGATAACACAGGAGATTGATCCAAATTCTGCGACTGGATCCCCTGTAAAAATAGACGGAAAGGTATACGGATCATACCTGCTTGCTGAGGCTTTCAACTCAACAATATTCTTTCAGGCCAGGCCATCTGGCATTGGTTTCAACCTGTCTGAGTCAGGTGGCCCTTCCTACTCCATAGACAGCAGCCAGCTCCTTAACCAGACAAAAACCTACCTGAAGGACTTCGAGCATGAGAACAACCTGTCCAACGCCTCGCAGATTCCTGAAGCAATGGTCGCGTACTCAGGATCAGGACTTGATCCAAACATTCCGCTACAGGGCGCAATAGACCAGATCAACAGGATTGCGGCGAACCTTTCAGTTTTCACGAAAGGCAACTTTTCCTATGCTGATGCACAGAACTTCGTGGTTAACATCACTGCCTCGGATATAATGTATAATTTTCCAATTTTCGGGTCACCGTATGTGAACATCGTTACGCTGAACTTCGAAATTATAAACAAGCTTATGCAAGGCGGTTTTGTGCAACCGTCATTTCTTGATTAGAAAAACATCCTGGTCCGTATCCTTGATCACGGATTTTATGGCAGCATTTATCCGAACCTTTCCCCCTTTGCCGCGACGGGTTCCCAGTACTATCAGGTCGGGTTTGATCTGCCTGGAGTGAAAAAGTATCTCGTCCTTGAAGGATGTTGTCATACCAGATCGTGTGAAATTTATCTCGGGACCGTAACTTCCCACTATCCGATCCATATTCTCGAACAGCATCCTGAATCCATGCGTCCTGGTCTTGTCGTACTTCCTCATATCCACCAGGTAAAGTGAAGCGTTAATGGCTTTTTTTAGGTATAGCGAAAAAGCGATCGCAGTTCTCGTGTTAATATCCTCTGATATGGGAACAAGTATCCTCCTGTAAGGATACTGGTTATTCTTCACGCTCAGCGCAGCAGTAGTCGTGCCAGAATTTTTGATCACATAATCCCCAATACTCCCAAACAGCGAAGCTGAAAGCGAGGACCGCTTCCATGTTGCTATGAATAAAAGATCATAATTATGGGCCAGGCTCTCTGCGACTATGCCCTCCTTCACCGAGTCAGCCATCCGGATCCTGGGAACAACTTTTATCTGCTCGTCTTTCCCGTCCTTGAATGCGCCGGTAACTAGGGATACCTTGTCGCTCCATGTAATTTCCTGTGTTGTCTCCTTAACCGTGAATGCGGTGACTTCAGAGTCATAGGAACGCGCCATGTCAAAAGCAATCTGAAGCACGCGCTTGGAACGGTAGCCCTTCCCCATTGGAACCAGGAGCTTCTGCAGCCTTATGGCATATGGCGGGGGAGCTTCTACCATGAAGAAGCTAACGGCAACGCAAATTTAATGTTTTCTTTCCAGGACTGCACTTATGCAGTTAGAATTTTTTTAGTACTTAACGCAGCAGACTTCTGAAATTTCGTGAAAAACTTAACATATATCCTTCCAACGGATAAATTCTCTATGACATTTTTTATCACTGCAGAGCATGATTCATCTATTTATATACAATGAACATCCATGCCTGTCTAATGGAATGCATTACAATACAGCACGGAGAAATAAGGGACAACCGGACACTTGACGACCTGCTTAAGAGTGGTATCGAAGACCTGTTTGTTGTGGATCTGGATTCAATCAGGTCGGGCGCTCCAAATTTGAAGCTAT
The DNA here is from genome assembly GCA_021793945.1 of Thermoplasmata archaeon. The sequence goes on along the minus strand of JAJYRT010000020.1, from coordinate 6,108 downwards.
ATGGCAATCTGTCAAAATATTTTGAGCTGGTCGTGATGAATTACCCATACAGGGTTCCGGATCTTATCGACTCCTTTGTATCCGGGGCATCACGCGTGGTTATCAGCAACGATATCACGGATCGCCTTATCCAGGAATACCTGTCCGTTTCTGACCAACTGGTGATGAAGTATGCTAACAATACCGCCTGCAGGGCCTTTTCGCTTCTTGGCGGAAACATGTTCCTGTCAAATATAGAGGTTAACATGATATATTCAACTCTCTATGCTTATGGAATCAGGATACAGAATAATACGGCAATTACTAAGAGTGATTCACAGAAGATAATAATCCTGGATCATTTCCCTGCGGAAGAATTCCAATAGATCTAAATTTTATCCTTCGTTCATGGATGTTCGAGTAATTTCAACTCAAACTGCTCCTAACCCTTTTATAACTAACGATGATCTGCTGAGGAAGGACACCATGAACAGATTAAATACGCAGATATCTGGCATCAGGCTCGATAACCCATTTATTCTCGCTTCAGGCATACTGGATGAAAATGGCTACACAATGAAGAGAGTACTGGATGAAGGAGCTGCAGCCGTTGTGACTAAATCAATTGGTATCTCTGAAAGGAGCGGATACCGTACTCCTGTTGTCGTCGAAATTGACGGAGGGAACATGATCAATGCGATAGGACTCGCGAATCCTGGAATTGACAATTTCGAGGAAGAGATGAAGATTGCAGGAGAATCCAAGAAGCCGGTATTTGGAAGCGTATTCGGATCAACTGCAGAAGAGTTTGCCTTATTATCCAGGAAAATGGAAGCGTATGGAGCTTCTGCAATTGAACTTAACCTCTCCTGTCCGCATGTGAAGGGATTTGGCCAGGAGGTAGGGTCCGATCCGGATCTTGTGGAATCCATAGTTAGCGAAGTGAAACGATCTGTAAGAATCCCCGTTTTTGCGAAACTGAGCCCGAATATTACAGACATGCTGGAAATTGCAAAGGCGGCAGAGAAAGCGGATGCGTATGTCCTTATAAATACGGTAAAGGCCATGGCTATTGACATATACGCAAGAATGCCAGTGCTGAGCAATTCCTTTGGGGGACTGTCGGGGCCTTGCATTAAACCTGTGGGCGTACGGTATGTATATGAGGTGAAGCGGGAAACCGGAAAGGAAATAATAGGGGTCGGAGGAATCCGTACCGGGGAAGATGCCCTTGAATACATAATGGCCGGAGCATCCTGCGTCGAGATAGGAACTGCGGTACACTCAGATGGAAGGAATATATTCAAAAAACTGTCGCTGGAGACTGGTAAGATAATGAAGGAGGAAAAGATAGAATCCATAGGGGAAATCATCGGAGCGGCGATCAGAAAATGATGCATTCTGAAGTCATAAGTGTGGAAGAAAACACACCTACAGTGAAAACAATATACTTTGAATGGAAACAGGAGGCAAAACCAGGGCAGTTCATTATGGCTTGGGTCCCTGGAACCGGTGAGATACCAATCTCGCTGTCCTCAACTGACATGATAAAATCAATCACTGTAAAGAGCTATGGGCCAGCATCAGACGCTATCACAAAACTCACGAAAGGATCCAGGATTTTTTTCAGGGGACCTTATGGAAGGCCATTCTCAACTGTCAGGGGACCGGTATTGCTTGTAGGCGGCGGTTCTGGAATGGCTTCCCTCAGACCTCTGATCACAAAGGATACTGATGCCATCGTCTCCGCTCGAACCGCTGCTGAACTTCTCTTCAGTGACAGGATAAAGGGCGGGAAGCTTTTCGAGGTTACTGACGACGGATCTGCCGGGATTCGTGGAAACCCCATCGATGCCCTCAGTACCATAGATATGGAGAAATATAAAATGACATATGTATGCGGTCCGGAGATCATGCTAAAAAAGGTATATGACTTCCTTAACAGAAGCCAAATCAGAGCCGAATTTGCCATGGAGCGCCTGATGAAGTGCGGAATAGGTGTCTGCGACTCCTGCTCGGTAGACGGCTTTCAACTGTGCAGGGATGGATCAATATTCTCAATTGAAGAATTGCGCGGAATGACAGAATTTGGCAGAACCAAGCTAACTGAATCTGGCAGGCGGGTATATCTTAACTACTGAGAAATGATATCTGAAACCGGAATCACTCTTTCGATGTAAATAGACCAGTCCTTAAACTTCCTGTTGAGTTCGTCGACCAGTGATATGTATGAGTGAAGGTGGCTTTCCATAGTTACAAAAGAAGACATGAGAATGTTTCCGTCGAACTCCTGATTTTCACAGAATCTTGCCAGAGACTGGGAGTTAGCCATAAGGGCAAATTCGTTCAGCACAGGATTTGTTGTTACGGTCTCATAGATTCCATCCACCGCACTTATAACGTTAACACTATTGAGTGAGTGGGGCTTTCCCTTTATTTTATATAGCCCGTGTATGTTTTCCTCTTCACTGGGGAATCTGATGAATCTCCTCCATTCCAGTCCCAGGGGGTTTTCTTCAATCAGCTTGTTCTCTGAAGGCGGCTTGGATGCAAATGTAACTGAATAAAGCATGAAGTGCGAGGAAATTATTCTCAATGAATCCCCGACGCTTTTCCTTGATCCCATATATGTCAGTTTTATGGAGAGGTTTGGAGTACTTGAAGAGAGAGCTTCCAGTATATGGGTCGATACAGTTTTTATGTCCGAACTGTGGAACTTGAAATTAATGGTAAAGACGCCGTCATGCATGTACATAGTTTCGAAATAGACCGATTTTATCTCCGAAAGTTGAACAAGTGGCAGGATATCTCCCACAAGATCGCTGCTTATCAAGATGAACCAGGTTTTGTTTGAAAGCTTAGCCTGATACTTTTCAAGGAAGATCCTCCTTTCAACATTCTGACTGGATTCTTCTGGCAAGAAAAAGTAAATCTCAGCCTTCTTTTTCCTGATCAAAGGCATAGCTGGTGCAAATATATGAAATTTTTTCGTTATTTGAAACATTTGCAGATTTCCAGTCACAGAAAGATTGCATTCCATGTCTAGTATGTCGTTTTCTAATCTTTCCACCCTGTGTAATTTTTGTTAAGACTATAAAGATTGGTTAGCTTACTCGTTAACATTTAATACCACCCATTGTTTAGAGTTATGCCATGGAAAAATTAGATTCCCTCCAATCCACATGGGATCATATCAAGAAATTCCTATCGGATGGAGAACAAGGAATTTCCACACATTTGATATCAGGAAAATTTTCGGGAGGAAAGAAGAAAATAATGGACATGGCACAGACGATGGCAACTGAACACGGGTATCTTGTATACAGGTTCCCTGGAAACATAACCCAGGAATCAATGCCTTACCAGCCTTTTAACTATATACTCAACGCAATGTACGACACGGTTGAAGAGCGAGGGATGAATGAAATAATAAAGAAATTCAATAATTTTTTCACTGATAATAAAGGCTTGAGAATTCTTGTAATAATTGAGGGGATTGAACGACTGAACACCTCAAGCCAGGACCTTTTCCTGTACCTTTCCAGAACTGCACTTAAACAGGGATTTTCATTGATTGGTACATACAATGAACCAAAGCGAAACCAGGAGTATACCCCCGGATTCAATTTTATCATTGTTTCTGCAACAGAACCACAGATACACATAATTAACCTCAGGGAACCAAACTATGACGATGCCAGATTTTACACCCAGATGATGGGCTATAAACTTCCTGAGAACTTTACGATTGACCTTTTCAGGCTATCCTCTGGAGATCTTAGCACGATAAATTACGCTTTGAAGTATTATGAAGATATAGGGATCATCAACGACAGAAAAGAGGTAAATGACGCACTCTTCAGGTTTCTGCCCATACCGCCTGCCATAGATGATTATTATGCAAAGAAGATAGCTGATCTCTCCGAGACGGAGATGAAAGTCGCAGGGACCATGGCACTCAGCGGGGAGGAACTTGATCTCGATGTCATAAGCAGGATAACATTCGTATCAAAATCAGACCTCTACAAGGTAATGGAATCACTAGACAGCAACGGGATAATAGCAATCAACAATTTTAAATATAAGATCTCTGGGCGCCGGATGACGGATATAATCCGTTCAAAAGTGTCGGATGTAAGGAAGCTTGACCTTGCAGATCAGGTGATCAACAGCTCTTCATTTGATGAACTTTCGCTCCAGACAAAATTAAATATACTGAGGGAGAGGGGACTTTACGACAGGATTGGAGAAACTTTAAGAAGTAAATGGAAGCAACTTATCAACTCCTTTGTTTCGCCAATGGATCTCATTGCATTCCTGGACCTCGTGGAGAATAAACTGGATTCCGACATTAAGCGTTACGCATTGTTGATCAGATGCAATTCGCTTTATTTTGTGGGCAAGTTTGAACAATCCCTCAAATGCTTCAGGGAAAACGACTTCAGCGATATAGCTGGAAAGGAGCCGGAACTGAAGGTAGCTTCGGCTCTCATATACCTTGGAAGAAATGATGAAGCAGCCACAATAATAGAGAGGCTGCTTGCCGAGAAGAGCCTCTCACCGGAAGAAAGGGTAATGGCGATGGTCGCCAAGGGTTCTTACCTTCTCAGGACAAAGAAATCGTCGCAAGCCCTTATAATAGCAAGCGAAGCGATGGAAATAGCAAAAGCATATAGCGTAAATGAACAGATTGACGAAGTACTTACGACAATGGCCACAGCCAATGCCGATATATTCAAGTTTGACAAGGCAAAGAAGCTGTATGGCGAAGCATTGGAGATTGAAAGGAAGCGCGGGAAAATCCGCCAGATGAACAGGAACCTGCACGATCTGGCAATCATCGAAAGTTTCGAAGGCAATTTCCAGAAGGCATTAGACATGCTCAAGGAACTGCTTGAGAACACATATATAAACGGAGACATAGGTATCAGGACCTACGCCGTTTACAATATCATGGACATACTGCACATTATTGGCAAAAATCAAGAGTCTCAGTCATATGAGAAGACCATGGACGGTCTTTTGGATATCGTTCAGGACAATGATATACGATTTATCTACAATAGGTATATAGCTTCTTTCTATACAGAGGCACTGGACTTCGCAAAGGCATTACCTTTCTCGGATAGGGCCGTAGAACTTTCCAGTTTGACAGAAAACCCTGACTGGAAAGGCTCGTCGGAAAGCCTGCGACACCTCATAATGGTGAAAATGGGCAAAATTCCGGAACTTGACCTCAAGTATTTCATTACTGGTTTCAATTCTCTGGAAGATTTTATACCCCTTTACCTTGGTTTCTGGTCAAACATATTTGTGATCAGGGGAATGGATAGCGAAGCTCTGGTAGCTTTAAAGGCTTCTGAGAAGTATTCTGAGGAGATGGGTGACTTCAGCAGCAAGCTGACAACGTTACTGAACAAGATAATATACTTTCTCGCAACGGAAAAATTCGATGAAATACTAAAGTTGAACCCTCTTCCAAAAGATACGGGGGTTATGAAATTTGACTATTCAGTTAGGGCACTGAATGCTGCGATGGCTTTGAAGAGCGGAGATTCTGACGTGTTCCATAGTGAATCGAAGAAAATTGTGTCTGACCTGTGGGATGGAAGCATGCTTTACAACGTGATATTTTATCCTTTTCTTATCCTTGGGCTGGCAAAGGCCAAATTTGCAGACGATGATTCGGTCATAGACCTCATAAAGGGGATAATAACTGGGAAGAAGACTTCTACAGAGATGTCCAAGATAGCCGAAATTTTCAGGCGGTGAACTGCATTCCGAATACCGGACTCTGTATCTATAATGCAGATGAAAATTGCCGCCTGGTATCATCGTTTGAGACAAAATGCTCAATCTGTTTCAATTTCCTTACACCATACAGGCCAGAGAGATCGAAGAAAGTCAAACCATTATACTCATTGTTTGATTATATTGAAGCAGAGGGCAACACAGACAACCTATTTCCTGATGGGAATGAGGTTCAGTCAACACTTAAATTCTGATCCAGGCAAGATCAATTCTTTATGAAAGTGTGTGATGAGGAATGGGTCTGTGGGGTAGCCAGGATATCCTTATGGCCTTCGAAGCCGGAGACCCGGGTTCAAATCCCGGCAGACCCGCTTTGCG